>CAXSES010000159.1:0-7123 GCA_964236225.1 uncultured Acetobacteraceae bacterium | reverse complement strand
CCCTGGCGCGGCGTCGTGCGCGTGCAGACCGAGCTGGGCACCCGCTGCACCGGCTTCCTGCTGGCGCCGTCCAGCGTCGTCACCGCCGCCCACTGCCTGTTCTCCGAGACCAGCCGCCACTACGTCCAGCCCGGCTCGGTCCACGTCCTGAGCGGCTACAGCGTGGGCCAGTACGCCGGCCACGCCCGCGTCGCCGCGTTCCACGTCACTCCCGGCTACGACCCGGGCGACGAGACCCGCACCGCCGGCGCCGACTGGGCCGTGCTCACGTTGGCCACCCCGCTCGGCACCCCCGACCGCCTGCTCGGCCTCGCCGACGCGCCCGTGCCCTCCGGCCAGGACGTCACGCTCGGCGGCTACGGCCAGGACCGCGAGGAACGCCTCCAGGCCGACCTGCACTGCCGCGTCCTCGCGCCCGCCACGGACGGCGCGGGACGCCCCCTGCTGCGCCACAGCTGCAGCGCCACCCGCGGCACCAGCGGCGCGCCCCTGCTCGCCCGGGACCCCGGCGGCGCATGGCGCGTCGTCGGCGTCAACGTCGCAGCCGACCAGGACGGCGCGGGCGGGGTGGCGCTGCCGCTGTCCACGGGGCGCTGAAAAACGAAGGCAGCAAGCAAGGTTGGGGCTCTGCCCCAAACCCCGCCAGGGGGAGCCCCCCTGGACCGGCTTTACTTAAGAATCGGGATCAAAGGGTCCTCGGACCCTTTGCGGGTCTGGGCAGAGCCCAGCCTTGCTTCCTCCTGGCTGCCGCGGGCCGGCCTCAAACCGGCCCATTGCCGGTTTCCGATCTTCCGCCCTCAGCCACGCGCGCGTCCCTGGCGCGGCGCCCGCTCCGCCGTCTCGGGTTCCGGCGTCATCTTCTGCACCACCTGGAGCAGCGCGGCCCGCGACGACATGTCCAGGCGACGATACGCCCGCAGCAGCGCCTCCTCGTCGCCTGCGAGCAGGCCCAGCGTGCCCTGATCCTCCTCCAGGAACTCCGGCGGCACCTCCGCGTCCGGGTCCAGCCCCACCAGGTATGACGCCGAGGTCGCCAGCACCTCGGCCAGCATTACCAGCCGCTTCCCACGCGGCGGCGCCATCCGCCCGTCCAGCAGCCTCGCTAGGAAATCGTCAGCAAGCCCCGCCGCCTGCGCCGCTGCCGCCTCCGACACAGCCAGCCGGTCGAGCCTGCCCTGCACCCTGCCGGCCAACGCCTCCGCCTCCGTCGTCACCGCCACGCCTTCCCTCCATGCCCATGCGGCCCCGGATCGGAATCGCCTCCGCGAAGGCAGTGCGACGAGGCTGGCCAGACAGGCAAGCTGGGTTTGTCCGGTCCGGATCGGAAGGTGGGCCAATCACCTGTTTTCCGGTCGGGACGATTGTCGAAGGCCGCAGGACCGCTTCCAACCAACCCTGGCCGTGGATGCTCCATCGACATCCGCCCGAAACCGGGTGTCCTGCACCACGCCCGGGGACACGACCCCGGCCTTCCTTCCCGGATTCCGGACTGGGACACGGTGCGGCAGGCGTGGCGACACATGCCGCGGGACAATCAGGTGCGGGTTCGGCAGAGGCGGGCGGAAGACGGCTTTCGCGGTCCTGTGCCGCCGGATTCCTGGGTCACGGCCACTGTGCCGCCGGAGTTCCACGCCATCGGATGGCAGTCTCCGGCAAAATCACGCTACGATATTGTTGTTTGCGCGGTCTTCCCCTAGTTCATGTAGGATTGGCGGCAGGGGACGACCGAATTGGACCAGATCAGCAGAACCGCGCTCCGGCCGGGCTGGCGCGAGCTGTGGCTCAAGGAGGACTGGTGGGCGGTCTGGCTTGGGCTCGGCCTGGTGCTGGTCGCCACCGCGCTGTTCGAGTCCTCCAGCTCGATCGCCTGGCTTGCGGTGGCACCGGCGAAGTGGTCGACCCCCGGCCAGCTCGGCGCGCAGCTCTGGGCGGCGGCACCACGCTACCTGGCGCAATTCACGATGTTCCTGGCGCTGTTCGGCGCGGCCGCGCGCGTGCTCGGCTTCCGGCTGAGCGCGTTCGCGCCGTCCTTCGCGATGCTTTACGCGCTCTCGGTGGCGATCTTCGCGGCCGGCGCCTGGGACCGCGCGCAGGCCTACAACCTGGAGCCGCCGCTGATCGCGCTTCTGGTCGGGCTGGCGATCTCCAACCTCGTCGGGCTGCCGCGCTGGCTTGATGCGGGATTTCGCGTCGAGTTCTACGTCAAGACCGGAATCGTGCTGCTCGGCGCCACCCTGCCGTTCACGCTGATCCTGTGGGCCGGGCCGGTGGCGATCCTGCAGGCTTCGGTGGTCTCTGTCGCGACGTTCCTGGTGATCTTCCTGGTCGCGGTGCGTCTCGGGCTGGACCGCCGCCTCGCGGCCACGCTTGGCGCGGGCGGCGCGGTGTGCGGCGTCTCGGCCGCCATCGCCATCGCCGGCGCGGTGCGCGCGGACAAGGAGCACCCGCCGATCGCCATCACGCTGGTGGTGCTGTGGGCGATCGTGATGATCTTCCTCCTCCCGCTGGCCGCGGGTGCGATGCACCTGCCGGCCGGCGTGGGCGGCGCCTGGATCGGCACCTCGGAGTTCGCCGACGCCGCAGGCTTCGCCGCCGCCCAGGCCTATGGCGGCCAGGCCGGACCGGCCACCGGGATCGCCGGCACCGCGGACCAGGCGGTGTGGTCGTACACCCTGGTCAAGGTGGTCGGCCGCGACGTCTGGATCGGCATCTGGGCGCTGGTGCTGTCTATCGTCTCTGTCACCCGCTGGGAGACCCAGGAGATCGGCGGCCGCATCGAGTTCGGCCAGGTCTGGTGGCGGTTCCCCAAGTTCGTGGTGGGCTTCCTCGTGGCCTCGGTGCTGGTCACGCTGGTGACGCGGGGCGTCAGCTTCCACGACTACAACGCCGTGGTGAAGCCCGGCCTCGTGGCGCCGATCACCGCGCTGCGCACCTGGGCGTTCACCTTCTGCTTCCTCAGCATCGGGCTGACCACCCGGCTGCGCGAGCTGGCGCCCGCCGGCGGGCGGCCGTTTGTGGCGTTCACCGCGGGCGTCGCGGTCAACGTGGTGCTCGGCTTCGTGATGTCGGTGCTGGTGTTCGGCCAGTACTGGGCGGGGCTGACGCATTGACCCGCGCGCCGCCCGGCCCGGACGTCGCGTGTGGCCGCTGCGCGCAGTTCGACGCCCGGCCGCACGCGATCGAGGCGGCGTTCCCGGGGCTCGCCAGCATGGGCTCCGGGAGCGCCTCGGTGCGGGCGCAGGACGGGCTGTGCGCGCTGCACGGGCGATACCTGCCGGCGAGCGCCTACTGCGCAGAGTTCGAAGCGACGGAAAAGCAAGCGCTGGGCTCTGCCCAGACCCGCCAGGGGCGAGCCCCCTCGTCTGGCCTTTCCAACGACCCAAGCGGGTCGTCGGAACCTTTGGCCCGCCTCGCCCCTGGACCGGCCTTGCTTAAGGGAAGGCGGTCCAGGGGACCTTCCCCTGGCGGAGTTTGAGGCGGAGCCTCAACCTTGCTTGCTTGCCTGTCGTTTCCCGGACCTTCGCAGGCGCCGCGTCAGCCCTCCGCGGGCAGGGCGATGCTTTCCAGCGAGCAGCCCTCGCAGTCCACCCCGATCACCATCTCGGTGGCGGCGGCGCCCAGCATCAGCACCGCCGCCACAGCGTAGCCGCCGCTGACCGCCCACGCGCTGCCGGTGCCGATCAGGGTGCCGAGCACGTAGGGCGCGATGATGCCGCCGACCCCGGTGCCGATGGCGTAGAACAGCGCGATGGCGAGGCCGCGCGTCTCCAGCGGGAAGATCTCGCTGGCGGTGAGGTAGGCCGACGAGGCTGCGGCCGAGGCCACGAAGAAGATCGCGGACCACCACAGGGTCTGGGTCAGCTCGCTCAGCAATCCCTCGCCGAACAGCACAGCGGTGACTGCGAGCAGCATTGCGGTCCCTGCGTACGTCCCGGCGATCATGCGCCGCCGCCCAAGCGTGTCGAACAGCGGGCCGAGCAGCAGCGGCCCGAGGAAGGAGGCGGCGGCCAGCGGCAGGATGCGCAGGCCGATCTCCGCGTCGGGCACATGGTAGAAGGCCTGCATCACCATGCCGTAGGTGAAGAAGATCGCGTTGAACAGGAAGGCCTGCGCCGCCATCAGCGCCAGCGCCAGCAGGGAACGGCGGCGATAGCGGCCGAGCATGGTGCGCGCGACCTGCGCCAGACCGGAGCGGACCTGCGGGTGGGTGGTCAGCGCGCCCGACAGCGGCGGCATCACGACGCCGTCCGCGCAGGCGCGCCGCTCGATGTCATCCATGATCCGCCGTGCCTCGTCGGCGCGGCCGTGGGCGAGCAGCCAGCGCGGGCTCTCCGGCACCCACTTGCGCAGCAGCAGCACACACAGCCCGAGCACGCCGCCGATGGCGAAGCCAAGCCGCCAGCCCAGGCCGACGCCGACCCAGTGGCCGTTCAGCAGCGGGATCGAGGCGCCGGCGCCGGCGGCGGCGCCCACCCAGAACGTGCCGTTGATCGCAAGGTCGACGCGGCCGCGCAGCCGGGCGGGGATCAGCTCGTCGATCGCGGAGTTGATCGCCGAGTACTCGCCGCCGATTCCCATGCCGGTGATGGCGCGGAACAGGGCGAAACTCCAGAAGTTCCAGGCGCAGGCGGAGAGCAGCACGCCCACGACATAGACCAGCAGGGTGACGTTGAAGATCGCCTTGCGGCCGATGCGGTCGGTGAGCCAGCCGAACACCAGCGAGCCGATCACCGCACCTGTGACGTAGAAGGAGGCGGCGCTGCCGATCTGCACCGTGGTGAGCGAAAGGGCACGGACATCCTGCAGCATCGGGCCGATCGAGCCGACGATCGTCACCTCCAGCCCGTCGAGGATCCAGGTGATGCCCAGCGCCGCGATCACCAGCAGGTGGAAGCGGCTCCACGGCAGACGATCGAGACGCGCGGGGATGTCGGAGCGCACCGCCGAGGGCTCCGGGCACGGCCCATGGGCGGCGCTGATCTCGATCCCGCGCAGGTCATGGGCGATGACGCCTCTAGCCACGGTGCGACCCGCCGCAACGGGCCGGGCGGGCCGGTCGGCACGCGCCATGGGGATGTCGTCGCGCCGCCGGTTCGGTAGGAAGGACATTCATGGCTGCGAGGCTAACACAGCATGCCGGGAGCGGAAGGACCCCACCACGCACCTGCACAATAACCGGCCTGCGGCGGGGCCCGAGCGGGCCGATGCCACGCCTGACCCGGGCAGGCTTCCACCGCGGCATTGCCAGCGTGGCACGTGCGATGCCAACTGCGCCTGCGGGCGCAGGCGTGCCCGCACTGCAACATGAGGCGGCCCTGTGGTGACCCCCGTACAGCTCAGCCGAACCACCCTTGCCAGCCTTGCCCCCGAGGTGGCGGTGCCCCGCTTCGACCCGGCCGGCGTCACGCCCGGCATCGTGCATCTCGGGCTTGGCGGCTTCCACCGCGCGCACATGGCCCGCTACACCCACGAGCTGATGGACCGCGACGCGGACGCGCTCCGCTTCGGCATCGTCGGCGCCGGGCTGATGAAGGCGGACCGGCGCATGGCCGAGAGCCTGGCGCCGCAGGACTGTCTCTACACCCTGGTCGAGCGCGACGGCGCCTCGGAGACCGCCACGGTGATCGGCGCCCTCTGCCAGGTGGTGTTCGCGGGCGAGGGCACCTCTGCCCTGCTCGACGCGATCGACCAGCCGGGCGTGCGCATCGTCAGCCTGACCGTCACCGAGCATGGCTACTGCCTCGACCGCGCCACGAAGCGGCTCGACCCCGACCACGCCCTGATCCGCGCCGACCTCGCCCGCCCCGCACAGCCCTCCAGCGCCATCGGCATCCTCGTCGAGGCGCTGCGTCGCCGCCGGGACGCGGGCGTGGCGGCCTTCACCGCGCTGAGCTGCGACAACATCCAGCACAACGGCACGGTGCTGAAGGACGCCGTGCTGGCGCTGGCCCGGCTGCGCGAGCCCGCGCTCGCGGACTGGATCGAGGCGAACGCCGGCTTCCCCAGCACCATGGTCGATCGCATCACCCCGGTCACCTCGGCCGCGGACATCGCCGACCTGGCGGCGCGCCACGGCATCGACGACCGCTGGCCGGTGGTGTGCGAGCGCTTCACCCAGTGGGTGATCGAGGACCGTTTCGTGGCGGGCCGCCCGGCCTGGGAGAAGGTTGGCGCGCAGTTCGTGGACGACGTGGCGCCCTACGAGTTCATGAAGCTGCGCCTGCTCAACGCCAGCCATCTCGCAGTCTCGGGCCTGGGCCGCCTGGCCGGTTACGTGACCATCGACGAGGCGATGGCCGAGCCGCTGATGCGCCGCTACATGGCCGCCCTGATGGACCGCGAGACCGGACCGACCCTGCCCGAGGTGCCCGGCATCGACCTGGACGCCTACAAGGCGACGCTGATCGAGCGATTCAGCAACACCGCGATCAAGGACACCGTGGAGCGCGTCAACACCGACGCGCCGCTCAACGTCCTGGTGGACCCGATCCGCGACCGGCTGCGCGGCGGCGGCTCGGTGGACCTGCTTTCGCTGGCGCTCGCCGCCTGGCTGCGCCGCGTGCGCGGCGAGGACGAGGCGGGCGCGCCGATCGACATCCGCCACCCGCTCGCGGAGCTGCTGCGCGCGAAGGCGGCGGAAGGCGGGGAGGACCCGCGCCCGCTGCTGGGGATCACCGCGCTGTTCGGCGCGCTTGGCGAGGACTTGCGGCTGGTGCGGGCCGTGGCGGGATGGCTGGAGTCGCTGTACCGGGTGGGAAGCCGGCAGACCCTGGCGGACGCATCGCGCAGCCTGGGGTTCTGATAAACCCCTACGCCATTGGAATCCGGTTGCGGCAAAGCGGAATTCCCAATCCGCTGCGGGGCTTGGACACCAACAAGACTGGATTTCATCGAAGTCCGGGTTTACCAGCGGCCCTAGGTTTTGACCTGTAAGCGAAGCAAGGCTGGGCTCTCCCTCCGCCTGCCCTTCCAACGGCCCAAGAGGGCCGTCGAAACCTTTGGCAGGCTCCGCCCAGACCCGCCCCTGCTTCAGGCGGCGGCGAGCCGCCCCTGGACCGGCCTTACTTAAGCCCGCTTATCCGCCAGTTGACCCGTTCAGGCATAGGCGGCTTTTCGGGTGAGC
>CAXSES010000158.1:0-7137 GCA_964236225.1 uncultured Acetobacteraceae bacterium | reverse complement strand
ACAGCAGGGCGGCGAAGATGGTCATCGGGGCGCCAGCCAGGAAGCAAGGCCAGGGCTCTGCCCTGGACCCGCCAGGGGCAGCGCCCCTGGACCGGCGCACATATAGACCCGCGGCACCCATCGCGGTGACGTGCCGCAGGCCCGGGTCGGGGTTTCCAGAGGCGAGCCTTTGGCGAGGTCCCCGCTTCCAGGCATGGGGGGCAGCGCCCCTGGCCTTGCTTTCCTACGCGCCAAGCCGCAGCTCCCCCGCCCCCGGCAGCGGCAGCGGCAGGTGCGTGGCGCTCACCACCACCCCGCCCGCCGCGCGGTGCGCCGCCAGCATCGCCCCGAACCGCGCCACCGAGGCCGCGTCCAGCCCCAGCGTCGGCTCGTCCAGCAGCCACAGCGCCGCGCGCGACAGCGACAGCCGCGCCAGCGCCAGCCGCCGCCTCTGCCCCGCCGACAGCATCCGCGCCGGCAGCTCGGCCAGCGGCGCCAGGTCGAGCCGCTCCAGCGCGTCGGCGATCCGCCCGCCGCCCACCCGCGCCGCCAGCGCCAGGTTCTCCTCGGCCGTCAGCCCCGGCTTGATCGCGTCCGCGTGGCCCAGATAGGCGCAGCGCCCGGCATGGCCCGCGGGGTCGGCGAGCGCGTCGCGCCCGTCCCAGCGCAGCGTGCCCGCGTCCGGGCGCCGCAGCCCGGCCAGCACCCGCAGCAGCGTGGACTTGCCCGCGCCGTTGCGCCCCAGCAGCAGGCTCGCCCCGCCCGCCGCCAGCGCGAGGTCCACGTCGCGCAGCACCAGCCGCTCGCCGCGCAGCACCGCCAGGCCGTTCGCTTCCAGTCGCATCCTGTGTCCTCGGTGGCGCGCGGGGCAGGGGCCGCGTCAGGGATGGCGGGGCATGGCGTGGCCCGCGGCCGGCCCCGTGGCAACCGGATCGCCGGCGCGCGGCCCCCGCGCCCTTGTCGCCCTGTGCACGCTTGTCGCCCCAGGCGCTTGTTGCCCCAGGCGCTTCTCGCCCCAAGCGCTTCTCGCCCCCCTGCGCGCTTGTCGATGATCCGGGACGGGCCAAATGCCGGACGAGGCGGCACGCAGCCGGCCCGCACGGACACGGCCCTGGCCGGTCCAGAGCCCTGGCAGGCCCGGCCCTGGCGGGCCCAGCCTGGACGGATGACGCGCGGGTATGGTGTAACCCGCCGAAGGGATCAAGGAGTCCGGGCTGCGGCCAGCGCCCGGGCCGCGCGACCGCTCGCCTGCAACCGCTCACCCAAGGAATGCCATGAAGACCGTCGGGCACGACACGCTCAGCACACGCAGGACCCTCGATGTGGGCGGTCGCCGCTACGACTACTTCTCCATCCCCGAGGCCGCGAAACAGCTCGGCAGCGTCGACCGCCTGCCGGTCAGCCTCAAGGTGCTGCTGGAGAACGTGCTGCGCTTCGAGGATGGCCGCTCCTACAAGGTGGACGACGCCCGCGCCATCGTCGGCTGGCTGGAGCAGGGCAGCTCGACGAAGGAGGTGCCGTTCAAGCCGGCGCGGATCCTGATGCAGGACTTCACCGGCGTCCCCGCCGTGGTCGACCTCGCCGCCATGCGCGACGGCATCACCCGCCTGAACGGCAACCCGCAGAAGGTCAACCCCCTGGTCCCCGTGGACCTGGTGATCGACCACTCGGTGATGGTGGACGTCTCCGGCACGCCCGACTCGCTGCAGCGCAACGTAGAGATCGAGTTCGAGCGCAACGGCGAGCGCTACGCCTTCCTGCGCTGGGGCCAGGAGGCGTTCGAGAACTTCCGCGTGGTGCCGCCGGGCGCCGGCATCTGCCACCAGGTCAACCTCGAGTACCTGGCGCAGGCGGTGTGGACCGCGGACGTGGACGGCACCACCTTCGCCTACCCCGACACGCTCTACGGCACCGACAGCCACACCACGATGGTCAACGGCGTGGGCGTGCTCGGCTGGGGCGTGGGCGGCATCGAGGCGGAGGCCGCCATGCTCGGCCAGCCGATCGCCATGCTGATCCCCGACGTGATCGGCTTCCGCCTCACGGGCAGGATGCCGGAAGGGGCTACGGCGACCGACCTCGTGCTCACCGTCACGCAGATGCTCCGCGCCAAGGGCGTCGTGGGCAAGTTCGTCGAGTTCTTCGGCGACGCGCTCGACCACCTGCCGGTCGCGGACCGCGCCACCATCGGCAACATGGCGCCCGAGTACGGCGCGACCTGCGGCTTCTTCCCGATCGACGCCCTGGCGCTCGACTACCTGCGCCAGACCGGGCGCGAGGAGGAGCGCGTGGCGCTGGTCGAGGCCTACCTGCGCGCGCAGGGCATGTTCCGCGACGCCTCCACGCCGGAGCCGATGTTCACCGACACGCTGGAGCTTGACCTCTCCACCGTCGAGCCCTGCCTGTCCGGGCCGAAGCGCCCCCAGGACCGCGTCTCGCTCAAGACGGCGTCCGAGGCGTTCCAGGCAGAGCTGACCCGCAGCCTCGGCGTGCCGGCCAACGACCTCGGCCGCAAGGCCCACGTGTTCGGCTCCAACTACGACATCGGCCACGGCGACGTGGTGATCGCGGCGATCACGTCCTGCACCAACACCTCGAATCCCTACGTGATGGTCGCCGCCGGCCTCGTCGCCCGCAAGGCGCGCGCCCGCGGCCTCACGCCCAAGCCGTGGGTCAAGACCTCGCTGGCGCCGGGATCGCAGGTGGTCACCGAGTACCTGGACCGCGCCGGCCTGACGGAGGACCTCGACGCGCTGGGCTTCAACCTCGTGGGCTACGGCTGCACCACCTGCATCGGCAACTCCGGCCCGCTCCCCGAGCCGATCGTCGACGCCATCGAGGACAACAAGCTGGTCGCGGTCTCCGTGCTCTCCGGCAACCGCAACTTCGAGGGCAGGATCAGCCCCAACGTGCGCGCCAACTACCTCGCCAGCCCGCCTCTGGTGGTGGCCTACGCCCTGCTCGGCACCATGATGGAGGACATCACCACCGCCCCGCTCGGCGCCGACCGCGACGGCCACCCGGTGTACCTGCGCGACATCTGGCCGACCAACAGGGAGATCAACGACCTGGTGGCCTCCTCGGTGACGCGCGAGCAGTTCGTCCGCCGCTACGGCGAGGCGTCGCGCGGCACCAAGGAGTGGCAGGCGCTGCAGGTCGAGGCCGGCAGCGAGACCTACGGCTGGAACGACGGCTCCACCTACGTCAAGAACCCGCCGTACTTCGAGGGCATCACAATGGAGCCGGCGGCGAAGGGCGAGATCGTCGGCGCCCGCGCGCTCGGCCTGCTCGGCGACAACATCACCACCGACCACATCAGCCCGGCCGGCTCGATCAAGAAGACCTCGCCCGCCGGCGAATACCTCGGCGAGCACCAGGTCCGCCAGGCCGACTTCAACTCCTACGGGTCGCGCCGCGGCAACCACGAGGTGATGATGCGCGGCACCTTCGCCAACATCCGCATCAGGAACGAGATGGTCGCCGGCATAGAGGGCGGCATCACCCGACACATGCCGTCCGGCGAGCAGATGCCGATCTACGACGCCGCCATGCGCTACAAGGCCGAGGGCGTGCCGCTGATGATCTTCGGCGGCAAGGAGTACGGCATGGGCTCGTCGCGCGACTGGGCGGCGAAGGGCACCATGCTGCTCGGCGTGCGCGCGGTGATCGCGGAGAGCTTCGAGCGAATCCACCGCTCCAACCTGGTGGGCATGGGCGTGCTGCCGCTGCTGTTCCCCCTCGAGGTGGACCGCCACACCCTGGCGCTGGTGGGCGACGAGACGTTCGACCTGCTGGGGCTGGAGACCATCACGCCGCGGATGCGGGTGCCGCTGCTCATCCACCGCGCCGACGGCACGACGGACGAGGTCTCGCTGATCTGCCGCGTCGATACGCTGGACGAGGTGGAGTACTACCGCCACGGCGGCATCCTGCAGTACGTGCTCCGGGGCATGGCGGCGGCGGCCTGAGGCTTCCCAGGCAGGAAGGCAAGGCCAGGGCTCTGCCCTGGACCCGCCAGGGGGGAGGCCCCCCCTGGACCCGGCTTCCTTTAAGGAGTGGTTTCCAAAGGCGAGCCTTTGGCGGGGTCCCCGCTTCCAGGCGTCGGGGGCAGAGCCCCTGGCCTTCCTTGCTAGCTTTCCGATGACCCTGGCCTCCCTGCGCCGTCCCGGCGGCGACCTCGGCCGGCTGCCGATCGGCCTTGACCTGCGCGGCCTCGACGTCTCCGAGGGCGTGCGCGCCGCCCTGGCCTGCGCGGTCGTCATCATCGCCAACGAGTGGGTCGGCTGGCCGCCGCTCGTCTACATGGCGCTGGCGGCGAACCTCACCTGCTTCTGCGACGTGGGCGGCCCGATCCGCAGCCGGGTGCCCGGGCTGCTGGTCTTCACCGCGGCGGGCGCCGCGATCTGGAGCGCCTTCGCGATGCTGCGCCCGCTCGGCATCGGGCTCGTGGTGCCGCTGGCCTGCGCTGTGATCTTCTGCAACGCCTACGCGCGGGTGTACGGCCTGGCGGCGGCGGCGATCGGCAACGTGCTGACCGTCGTGCTGGTGTTCGCGCTCGACGTGCCGCTCTCGCCAAGGCGCGCGGCGGTGGTCGGCGCGATGTTCGTCGCCGGCGGGCTGTGGTGCACGCTGCTCACCCTGGTGATCTGGCGGCTCTACCCGGCGCGCCCCGCGCGGCTCGCCGTCGCCGAGGTGTGGCAGATGCTCGGCGAGCTGGCGTTCGACGTGCACGGCCTGGCGGGGCGCGAGGCGGTGAGCCTGGCCGAGTGGGAGGCCCACGCCCGCGCGCATCGCCGCGCGGTGCGCGACGCGATCGAGCGCGCCCGCGTCCGGGTCATCGAGCTGGCGCGCGCGGGAGGCCAGGTCGGGCCGCGCGCGGCGCAGGCCAGCGTGCGGCTGGAAACCGCCGACCAGGTGTTCGGCGCGCTGATCGCGCTCTCGGAGCTGCTGGAGCACACGCCGCAGCCCGCGTTGCGCGCGGCGGCGGGGCGGATGCTGGCGCCTCTGGAGCTGCTGCTGCACTCGGTCGGCCAGGACATCCTGCACGACCGCGACGAGCGCGGCGCCGCGATGGAGCGCACGATCGGGCTGATCGAGGCGGCGGGCCGCAGCGAGGCGGCGCTGCGCGGCATCGGCGTCGCGATCGGCGACCGGCTGCGCATCATGCTGGCGCTGTCCGGGCCGCAGGGCGGGCAACGCTCCGGCGGCACGCTGGCCGGCGAGCCGGCGGTGCCGTTGCGCGCGCGCATCGCCGGGCCGATCCGCGACAACCTGAGCTGGCGGTCGGCGACGCTGCGCCACGCCGTGCGCACCGCGGTCATCTCCGCGCCGGCGCTGGTGGTCACGCTGTCCTACGAGACGAACTTCACCCACTGGCTGCCCTACACGGTGGTGCTGGTGATGCAGCCGTCCTTCGCCGCGACCTGGCAGCGCGCCCTGGAGCGGATCGGCGGCACCGTGCTGGGCGCGCTGATCGGCGGCGGACTGGCGATGCTGGTGCACACGCCGCTGGCGCTGGCCGCTCTGATGTTCCCGCTCTGCGTGGTGGGGTTCGCCGCGCGCCAGGTCAGCTACGGCGCCTACATCGCCTGCCTGACGCCGCAGATCGTGGTGCTGGTGGAGCTGGTCGAGCCCGGGCACTCCAGCCTCGAGGTCGCCGCGATGCGCACCCTGTTCACCCTGGTCGGCGGGCTGATCGCCGTGGCGGGCAGCCTTCTGCTCTGGCCGAGCTGGGAGCCGGACCGCCTGCCGGACGAGGTCGCGCGCGCGATCCTGGCGCACGCCCGCTTCGCCCGCGCGGCGCTCGCCCCGGCCGGAGCGTCGCCGGACGTGCCGGCGGGCGAGGCGCGGCGCGCGGCGGGCCTGTCCAGCAACAACCTGGAGGCGGCGATCGGGCGGGCGCTGCAGGAGCCGCGACGGCGGCACCGCGACCGGGTGGAGGCGGCGATGGTGGTGGACGCCGCGCTGCGCCGCCTGTCGGGCCGGCTCATCGCTCTGCAGCACGAGGCCAACACCGAAGGCCGCGACGGCTGGGGCGGGTGGGTCGGCGACGCCCTGGACGCGGTGGCCGCGCGCAGTGCGGTGCCGCCGCGCCCCGCGGGGGGGTCGGAGTCGCTGCAGCGCATCGCGCGGCAGATAGAGCTGGTGGACGGCGCGGCGCGGCGAAGCTGAGGCAGGCAAGGCCAGGGCTCCGCCCTGGACCCGCAAAGGGTCAGGACCCTTTGATCCCGATTCTTAAGTGTCGGGTTCCAGAGGCGGGCCTTTGGTGGGTCCCGCCTTGAAGCGTGGGGGCAGCGCCCCTAGCCTTTCCTGCTACTTCGCCTTCTCGATCCAGCGCAGGATCGCCGCCTCCGTCTTCGCCTTGTCCGCCCATCCCGTGACCTTCACCCACTTGCCGGGCTCCAGGTCCTTGTAGCGGGTGAAGAAGTGCTCGATCGCGCGGACGGTGATCTCCGGCAGGTCGTCCACGCTCTGCACGCTCTTCCACTGCGTGTGGATCTTGTCGTGAGGCACGCAGATGACCTTCTCGTCGCGCCCCGACTCGTCCTCCATCTCCAGCATCCCGATCGGGCGGCAGCGGATCACCGCGCCCGGCACCACCGCCGCCGGCGTCATCACCAGCGCGTCGGCCGGGTCGCCGTCGTCGGCCAGGGTGCCGGGGATGAAGCCGTACGCCGCAGGGTAGGCCATCGGCGTGAACAGGAAACGATCGACGAAGACCGCGCCGCTCTCCTTCTCGATCTCGTACTTCACCTGGCTGCCCTGCGGGATCTCGATCACGACGTTGAGGTCGTGCGGCGGGTTCTTGCCGGTGCTGATCTTGCTGACGTCCACGATGCGGCTCCTGCGCGGTTGCGCCGGACCGTAGCCACGGGGCGCCGGATTTGCCAAGGAAGGAAGCAAGGCTGGGCTCCCCCAGACCCGCCAGGGGGGAGGCCCCCTGGAGACCCACGCCACTCAAGAGAAGGCGGTCCAGGGGACCTTCCCCTGGCGGAGTTTGAGGCGGAGCCTCAACCTTGCTGGCTTGCCCGACGTCACAGGCCAAGCGCCGCCGCCGCCTCGCGCACCACCTCCGCCAGCGCCGCGTCCGCGAACGGCGACACCAGCCCCGCGCCCGCCACCAGCGCGCCGAACGGCGCGGCGCCGCCCCGCCCGCAC
>CAXSES010000157.1:0-7138 GCA_964236225.1 uncultured Acetobacteraceae bacterium | reverse complement strand
TTAAGGGAAGGGTTTCCGGAGGCCGGTCGTGTCTCGGTTTGAAGTCGGGGCCTGGTCCGCCACCGTTGGCAGACCGTCTGAACCGAGGGTGCCCTCCGAGTTTGGTAAACAGCAGACATGGATCAACGATTGAGCGCCGGCAGCTTTGCGCCTCATCCCCGACGTCCAAGCGCTACTCCCGATTGCCTGAAGGCGGACGTGCCTTTTGCTTGCCACAATGGCCGAGGCTGCTGGTTAACGGACAGGCAGGTTTCGGATGTCGATGGTGGAAAGCAGCCGCTTCTGCTAAGCTAGACTATGAAACAGGCACTTCTCGTTGTCGACGTCCAGCCTTGCTTTAACCCGCCCGAATGGCAGGTTGAAGGTATCGCGCAGCTTGCCCCGATGATGCACTCGATCGCGACCGTGGAGCGCCATGACGAAAGCGTGACGCCTTTCTGGCGGCAGCTCGGATGGAAGCCGGCTCCGGACGACGAGCCGCTGATCGCCACGGACAAGGTGTTTGTGAAGCACGGCTATGCACCGCCTGTGGAATTGATCCATCACCTGAAGAACGCTGGCATAGAACGCGCGCTGGTCTGCGGCATCCAGGCCGACACTTGCTGCCTGGCGGCCGGCTTCATGCTTTTCGATGCCGGCCTTCATCCAACGATGCTTAGATGGCTGACGGTTGGTTCTTCGCTTGATCGCTCGGCTGGTCTTGGCGCTCAACTCTGGAGGCATCATTTCGGCCAGAACAGCGTCATTGAGAGCGCGGACGATCTGAAAGCTCTTTCCGCTTGATGACCTGAACGAACGACTGCTTGCGGGACCGTGGCGCCACAGCTTGAACGGCCATATCGGGTCGGAAGCAGTCAGTCCGGCGGCCACCACACGAGTCCGCTTTCTGCTGCGTCTCGTCTGAGAACGGACCGTCCGCTTTCGGCCATTCAAAGCACACGCCTAATCAGGGGGCTAAGTCGCAGGAGCGACGTGAGCGCCCAGCTTGCTGCCAGGACAACGAGCAAGACGATGGTTGCCTTCTCAGTCGCGCCCCAGGAAAACCGAAGCAGCGCCATCTGTGCCCAGGTCAAAAAGGCGTAGTGCACAAGGTAGATGCCGTAGGCATTGCCAGCCAGTTGATCGATCCAGCGGTTGCTCCGCTGCCAGTGGCGGATGAACAGGCCGGCGAGCGCTACGCTGGACAGCACGCAGCATAAGACGAACAGGACTGGGTCAGCTTCCTGCCACGCCGGCCCGGACCACGGCACGCGATGATGCAGCGCTGCAAGCTGCATCATGAGAAGCAGGCCAAAGGACGCACCGGCGAGGAGACCACAGCCGATCCAGCCGCGCCCGACAGGACCATCGCTTCTGAACAGCCGGTGATGAATGCCCGCTGCGCCAGCCGCGACGCCAGTCACGAAGAACAGCGCGTAGAGGCCGACCCGGCTTTCCTGCACTGCGAAAGGTCCCAAACTGAACCAATGCGAGGGACCGGCCACCGCCTCCATCGGGAGGTATGTGGTCAGCGCTAAGGCGAAAAACACCAGCAGACCGCGGGTCGGGTAGGCAAGGATTAGGTCCGGCAATGCCTCGGCCTTTTGAGACAGACCGGGATATCGACGGATCAAAGTGCTGCACAGCAGATCAAGGAACAGCAGGAACCAGATGAACCAGGCTGGCCCCCCTGGCCAGTCGTAGCGGGTGAAGTAGCCGGACCAGAATTGCCCGAATGACAGATCCGTCCCCGTCTGCCGGAAGGACGGATAGTAGGCGAGCGGCATGATCAGCGTGACACACGCGACAAACGGCAGTCCAAGCCGCCAGATCCGGTCCGTCATGTATTGCGCGGTACCTTTCCGCTGCAGGCTCGGCAGGACGAATAGGCCCGACACCAGGAACATCAGGGACATGAAGTAGGTGTCATTGTAATCCTGGAAGATGTCGAAGCCGATCCATCGCTGCCGGTCGACGATCGGAGCGCTCGACCAGAGATAGTGCCGGGGGTTGAAATGGCCATACACGCAGTAGGCCAGGACCGTGTGATGCAGCAGGACCAGCAAGGTCACGCAGAGCCGCAGAGCGCCGACCGCCTGATTCCGGGTTGGATCCATGGATCGAATCCAATTCGATTTGGATCGACAGGTCAATCTAGCTCGTCATCAAGCGCTCTAGCTGAGAACAAAGGTCATTGAGGGATGGAACGTCCGCTTCTCGATGGTTCCCGCCCGGGAGCGGACCAGTTGCTCCCGGCCAGACCCAGGTGTCCGTTCGAGTAGACGAAACGTCCGCTTCAGGTCGACAGCAAACAGACAGACCCAGCCGGACTTCAAGTCAAGACACCACCCAAAGGCCTCAGGCCCCGGGGCGGTCCGGGCAGAGCCCGGCCTCGCCTGACTGTGCTACCTTCCCCGCCTCGCAGGCGCATGGAGGCGGCAATGCCCGACGGATGGTGAACGAGCCCGCGGCCTCGCCCCGGGTGCGTCGGCTGCGCACCGGCGCGCTGGCGCTCCTCGTGGTGGCGGGCTGCGTGAACTACATGGACCGCTCCGCCGTCGCCGTGGCCAACGGGCCGATCCGCGACTCCCTGGGCCTGTCGCTGGGCGAGATGGGCCTGCTGCTGTCCTCCTTCGCCTGGGCGTACGGCTTCGCGCAGCTTCCGGCCGGGATGCTGGTGGACCGCTTCGGGCCGCGCCGCGTGCTCGGCGCGGGGCTGGTGCTGTGGTCGCTGGCGCAGGTGGGCAGCGCGTTCTCTCGCTCGCTCGCGGGATTCGCCCTCGCCCGCGTGGCGCTGGGCCTCGGCGAGTCGCCCATGTACACCGGCGGCACCCGCGTCTGCGCCGACTGGTACGCCGAGCGCGAGCGCACCATGCCGGTGTCGGTGTTCAACGCCTCCGCCTCGCTCGGCCCGGCGATCGCGCCGGCGATCCTGACGGGGCTGATGGCGGCGTACGGCTGGCGGGCGATGTTCGTGGCGATCGGCGTGGCGGGCGTAGCCGTCGCCGTGGCCTGGGTGGCGCTCTACCGCGGCCCGGACGCCGCCGGCCTCTCCCCCGACGAGCGCGCCGCGATCTCGGACCGCCACGCCGCCGCCCTGCCGAACAGCGCCGCCCCGCCCGCGCCAGGCGTGCCGGCCGATGCCGCGGCCGGCGGGCCACCCGGCGCCGCCCCCGGCGCGCAGCCTCCCGCTGCGCCCTCCGCGCCATTGCGCGACGTGCGCCGCCTGCTGCGGCGGCGCACGTCGTGGGGCATGGCGCTCGGCTTCTGCGGCGTGATCTACATGACCTGGCTGTACGCGACCTGGCTGCCCGGCTACCTCCAGACCCAGCGCCACCTCGACGCGACGGCGGCCGGCCTGCTGAGCAGCATCCCGCTGGCGGCCGGCTTCGTGGGCGCGCTGGCCGGGGGCTGGGTGGCGCAGCGCCTGGGACGGGCGGGGCTGGACCCGCGCGAGGCGTGCCGCTGGCCGGTGATCGTGGCGATGCTGGGCACGGCGGGCTTCACGGTGGCGGGCGCGCTGGCGCCGGGGGTGGCGGGGTCGCTCGCCTTGCTGTCGGGCGGCGTGTTCCTCGCCAACCTGGCGTCGAGCTGCGGCTGGGCGCTCGGCGCGGTGATGGCGCCGCCGGCCGAGGTCGGCACGCTGGAGGCGATCCAGAACGTCGGCGGCTCGCTCGGCGGCGCGCTGGCGCCGCTGGTCACGGGCGTGGTGGTCCAGGCCACGGGCTCCTTCCTGCCCGCGCTGTTCCTCGCCGCCGCGGTCTCGGTGGGCTCGGCGATCGCCTACGCGACGCTGGTGCGGAGCCCGGCCAAGTGAAGCAAGAAAGGTTGAGGCTCTGCCTCAAACTCCGCCAAAGGCAGGCCTTTGGAATCCATTACTTAAGCAAATCGGTTTCCAAAGGCTTGCCTTTGGCGGGTCTGGGCAGAGCCCAGCGCTTCCTTTCCTTCGGGGCCTCGCCACGATGACTCCGCTGGTGCAGGCCGTGGGCGTGGGCAAGTCGTTCGGGGCCAAGGAGGCGCTGCGCGGCGTGTCGTTCTCGGTGCCGGCGGGCCAGGTCTGCGGCCTGCTCGGCGCCAACGGGGCGGGCAAGACCACTCTGTTCCGCCTGCTGATGGGCATCCTCAAGGCGAGCGAGGGCGCGCTGCGGGTGGACGGGCGCGACGCCTTCGAGGACAGGGTGGCGACCAAGCGCCTGATCGGGTTCCTGCCGGACGAGCCGGTGTTCTACTCCTACCTGTCCGGCCGCGAGACGCTGGAGCTGAGTGCCGCGATGCACGGCCTGGACGCGCGCGAGGCCGTGGAGCGCCTGGCGCCGCTGGCGGAGCGGCTGCGCCTGTCCGGCGAGCTGGAGGCGTACGCGGAGGACTACTCGCGCGGCATGAAGAAGAAGCTCGGGCTGCTGCTGGCGCTGCTGCACCGCCCCAGGCTGCTGGTGCTCGACGAGCCGTCCAGCGGCCTGGACGTGGAGGCGACGCGGCTGTTCTACGACCTGATCGCGGAGCAGGCGGCGCGGGGCACGACGGTGCTGTTCTCGACGCACCTGATGGACCAGGTGGAGCGCCTGTGCTCGGACGTGGTGGTGCTCGGCGGCGGCACCGTCGCCGCGGCGGGGCCGCTGGCCGCGCTGCGCGCCGAGCACGGCGGGGCGAGCCTGGAGGACGTGTTCCTGCGGCTCACGGCGCTTCCCCGGAGCGAGCGGTGAAGCAAGAAAGGTTGAGGCTCTGCCTCAAACTCCGCCAAAGGCTCGCCTTTGGAATCCATTGCTTAAAAGACGCCGGGTCCAGGGCGGGTCTCCCCCCTGGCGGGTTTGGGCGGAGCTGCCCGAAGGTTCCAGTGGCCCGCTTGGGCCATTGGAATGGGCAGCGGAGGGAGAGCCCAGCCTTGCTTCCTGCCAGACCCCCGTCATGAGCGCGCCCCTGCCCGCCGCCCCCGGCTTCTGGCGCACAGTGCGGCTGCTGCTCGGCGCCGCGCGGCGCCGGGCCGTGGGCCGCCGCCGTCGGCAGCGCGCGCTCCTGGGCCAGCGGCTCGGCAGGCGAGGCGGCGGCCGGGGCGGGCTCGGCTTCCTGCTGACGGTGCTGGTGATGGCGGGGCTCAACGTCATGGCCGCCCTGCTCGTGAGGGGCGCGGTCGAGGCCGGCGAGCGCGTCGCCGCCGAGCGCCAGGGCTGGGTGGTGGTCGACGGCTGGTTCGCCAGCACGGTCGCCCAGGACGCGCGGGACGTCCGGCTGCGGCAACTGTCGCCCGACCTGTTCGAGACGGTGCTGCGGCCCGACATCGCGCGCGAGGCGGCGGAGCTTGCCCGTGCCTACGGCGGCGACGAGGCGGCGGCCCGCCGGCGCCTGCTCGCCGCCGTGCGCGACGGCGGCGGCAGGACGCTGCTGGCCCGCGAGCGCGCGGTCCCCGGCCTGGCCGGCCTGGAATCCACCGGGATGGCGGCGATGCTCGGCTCGCTGGCGCTGCTGGGGTGGAGCGCGATGCTGGTGCTGCAGGGCGAGGGGCTGGAGCTGGACGTGCAGCGCCGCCGCCACCCGATGTGGGAGTGGGTGTTCAGCCACCCCGTGCCGGCGGGCGCGGTGTTCCTCGCGGAGATGCTGGCGCCGATCGTGGTCAACCCCGTCTGCGCCAGCGCGCCGCTGCTGCCGGCGATCCTGTACGGCAGCCTGTACGGCCCGGGCGGCGGGCTGCTGGCGGCGGCGCTGGTGGGCGTGCCGCTGGTGGTCGCGGCGGCGTGCCTGGGGCGCGCGCTGACCGTCGCTGTGATGCTGCGCTGCGCCCCTGGCTCGCGCGGCGCGCTGGTCGGCGCGATGGGCTGGCTCGGCTACACCGCGCTGATGCTGCTCGTGTTCGGCCTCTCCGGGATCGAGCAGGCGGCCACGGCGCTGGCGGGGCCGCTCTCCGGCGCGGCCGCCCTGCCCTGGCCGTGGCTGGGGCTGTTCCTGGGGCGGCAGTCGGACGGCTCTTTCTCGTTCGCGGCCGGGGCGGGCGCGTGCGCGTCGCTGGCGGCGCTCACCGTCGCGGCCTCCGTGGGCCTGGGAGTCTGGGCGGCGCGGCAGGGCCTGGGCGGGCGCACCGGACGCCAGGACGCAGCGCCGGCGCGGCGCAGGGCGGGGCCGCCGGCCGCGGGCGCGGGATCGCCGGGCGTGGAAGCGGCGGGCGGGGCGTCGCCGGGGGGACTCCCTGGCGCGGCGCGGCCGGCGACGCCGTCGCCCGAGGCGGAGCGCGCGGGACGGCGCATCGGCACAGCGGCGCTCTACCGCAAGGAGCTGAGATGGTTCGCGCGCGACCGCAGCGCGATCGTGCAGGTGGTGCTGCTGCCGCTGACCATGGCGGGGTTCCAGCTCTTCAGCCTGCGCGGGGCGCTCGCCGGCGCCGCGAGCCAGTGGAACACGCTGTGCGGCGGCGCGATCCTGTTCGGCACGTACTTCCTCGCCGTGCTCGGCCCGAAATCCCTGGCCTCGGAGGGCGCCGCGCTGTGGATCGCGCAGACCTGGCCGCGCGGCCTGGAGGACCTGCTGCGCGCCAAGGCCTGGCTGTGGGCCTGCCTGTCCACGGGCGTCGTCGCCCTGGCGCTGGGCGCCGCCGCCTGGATGTTCCCCGCCGACGCCGGGGCCGTCGCCCTGGTCGGCGTGGGCTGGTTCGTGTTCGCGCGCTCCATGGCGGACAAGGCGGTCACGCTGGCCACGGTGCCCAACGCGGCGGGCGACCCGGGCCCGGTGCCGCGCGGCCGCGCCTGGGCCACCCAGCTCGGCACGCTCACCTTCGCGATCGGCGTGCTGACCCGCCAGTGGCCGCTCGCCGTGACGGGGATCGTGTACTCCACGGCGGCGGCGGCGGCGATGTGGCAGAACTTCCGCGCCCGCCTGCCCTTCCTCAACGATCCTTGGTCCGAGCGGCTGCCCCAGGCGCCCACCCTGATGCACGCGATGATCGCGATCAGCGTCCTCGTCGAGGGCGCCGCCGTGCTCACCGGGGCCGTGCTGGTGTTCGCGAAGGGCGTCGACCTCGCCGTGGCGCGCGCCATGATCTACGCCGCCTGCGCCGCCGCCACCGCCGCCGGCACGGCCCGCTTCCTCGCCGGCCGCGGCGTGCCCTGGCGCGACGTGTGGCTCTGGCCGCGCCCCGCCCAGCCGGTCGGGCGGCCGGGCGAGCCGCCAGGGT
>CAXSES010000156.1:0-7254 GCA_964236225.1 uncultured Acetobacteraceae bacterium | reverse complement strand
TAAGCAAAGCCGGTCCAGGGGGGGCTTCCCCCCTGGCGGGTCTGGGCAGCGCCCAGCCTTGCTTCCTGGCAGGCCCGTCGTCGTGAGCTACCAGGTCGAGGGCGCCACGGGGGCGTGGGAGATCGTGGTCGGGCTGGAGGTGCACGCTCAGGTGACGAGCCGGGCGAAGCTGTTCTCCGGCGCATCGGCGCAGTACGGGGCGGCGGCGAACACGCAGGTCAGCTTTGTCGACGCCGGCTTTCCCGGGATGCTGCCGGTGATCAACGAGGAGTGCGTGGCGCAGGCGGTGCGCACGGGCCTCGGGCTGGAGGCGCAGGTCAACCTGGTGAGCCGGTTCGACCGGAAGAACTACTTCTACGCGGACCTACCGGCGGGCTACCAGATCAGCCAGTTCGCGCACCCGATCGTGGGCGCGGGCGTGGTCGAGGTCGAGCTGGAGGGCGGCGGGCGCAAGGCGATCGGGGTGACGCGGCTGCACCTGGAGCAGGACGCGGGCAAATCGCTGCACGACCAGGACCCCGGCCGCTCGTTCATCGACCTGAACAGGGCGGGCGTGGCGCTGATGGAGATCGTCAGCGAGCCGGACATCCGCTCGCCTGAGGAGGCTGGGGCGTACCTGCGCAAGCTGCGCTCGATCCTGCGCTACCTGGGGACGTGCGACGGGAACATGGACGAGGGCTCGATGCGCGCCGACGTCAACGTCTCGGTGCGCCGCGCCGGCGAGCCGTTCAGGACGCGCTGCGAGGTGAAGAACGTCAACTCGATCCGCTTCGTGATGCTGGCGATCGAGGCGGAGGCGAAGCGGCAGGTGGCCGTGTGGGAGGCGGGCGGCGAGGTCGCGCAGGAGACGCGCCTGTTCGACGTGGCGCGCGGCGAGACCCGGTCGATGCGGTCCAAGGAGGATGCGCACGACTACCGGTACTTCCCGGACCCGGACCTGCTGCCGCTGGTGCTGGAGCAGGCGTGGGTGGACGGGTTGCGGGCGGGTCTGCCGGAGCTGCCGGACGCCAAGCAGGCGCGGTTCGAGGGCGAGTTCGGGCTGCCGCGCTATGACGCGGGCGTGCTGGTGATGGAGCAGGCGACCGCGGATTTCTTCGAGGCGGTGGCGCGGGGGCGCGACGCGCGGCTGGCGGCGAACTGGGTGATCGGGGAGCTGTTCGCGGCGCTGAACCGCACGGGGCGCTCGATCGGGGATTCGCCGGTGAGTGCGGGGTCGCTCGGGGCGCTGCTG
Organism: uncultured Acetobacteraceae bacterium; assembly: GCA_964236225.1. GTDB lineage: Bacteria > Pseudomonadota > Alphaproteobacteria > Acetobacterales > Acetobacteraceae > CAXSEF01. Next base: position 6,023 of record CAXSES010000156.1, on the reverse strand, counting down.
GACCTGATGGCGGATCAGACGATCAACGGCCGCATCGCCAAGGAGGTGTTCGAGGCGATGGTCGAGACCGGGGAGGCGCCCGATGCGATCGTCGAGGCGAAGGGGCTGCGCCAGGTGGTGGATGTCGGGGCGATCGGCGCGGCGGTGGAGGCGGTGCTGGCGGCGAACCCGGACAAGCTGCGCGAGTACCTGGGAGGCAAGGACAAGCTGTTCGGGTTCTTCGTTGGGCAGGTGATGAAGGCGATGGCGGGGAAGGGGAACCCGGCGCTGGTCAACGAGGCGCTGAAGCGGCGGCTGGCGCAGTAGGAAGCCGGCAAGGTTGAGGCCCCTCTCCGAGCACCGGGCCTCAAACTCCGCCAAAGGCTCGCTTTTGGCGGTCTCCACTCAAGTGATGCCAGTCCAGGGGTGGCTCATCCCTGGCGGGTCTGGGCGTAGCCCGCCAAAGGTTCCAACGACCCTTTTGGGTCGTTGGAAGGGCAGGCGGAGGAAGAGCCCGACCTTGCCTCCTGTCCTTCCTCCATCGGCTCGACGCGCAGCCGGTCCTCGACAGGTTCCCTCCACATCGCCAGCAGGCGAACCCGGTGATCGCCAGTCTGCCCAAGGTGCAGGTGACGAGCCACCTCTCCGTCTCGCTGTGCCGGCCGACGCAGATCAGCGTGCAGGGGTCGCCCCGGCGATGGCGGCAGCGGCCGGGTGCGGGCCGCCAGGCAGGATCGACGGCTATCGGCTGCTCCTTGTTCATCGGATGTCAACCTGGTTTCGCGCAACGTGGCGGGTGTCGCGCCGAACTCCATGTGAGCTGTGGCACAGCGGCACGGTTGCGGAATAGGATGCACATGCCATCGTCTGGACAGCCATGCGGGGAAGGATACGACACGAAGATCAATTCCGAGGAGGCGGCGCGCGGCGCGTTACTCTCCTGCGCCTGCCCTCCCGAGACCGGCTTGCGACCCGGGCCGTGCCTGAAGCTGCGCCGAGCGAGCAACTTACTCCTGGAAGCCGTCGATGTCGTCCCTGCCTGACCGGCTCAGCCTGCTGCGTTTCGCCCCGAAGGTGGAGGAACTGGCGCCGTCGCGACTGGTCGACCTGCCGACCGTGTGCGTGCACACCAACGCCGGCGAGGTCGACGATGGCGGCGTGACCCGCGTCCGGCTGCAGGGCCTCTACCACGCGCGGCAGGCGCAGCTCGACCCGATCGGGCTGGTGGCGCTTTCGCCCGGCACCACGGTGATCGGCAACCACTCCTACCTGGTGCTCACCGACAACGTGCTGATCGAGGACCAGATCTGGCCGGGGATGCATGACAGCCCGGACATCCTGACCAAGCTGCTGGCGGCGCCGCTTGGGCTGGTGCAGATCGACGAGCCGGTGCTGCTGATCGCGCGCTGGGGGGCGGTGTCGGTGTGGGGGCACTGGCTCGGCGAGCTGCTGCCCAAGGTGGTGATGGCGGAGCAGGCGCATCCCGGGCGGTTCCGCTACGCGATCCCGATCGACATCATTCGGCGCACAGAGGAGCGCAGCTTCTCCACCGCGGTGCTCGAGTCGCTGGCGGCGTACGGGATTGGCGAGGACCGCATCCTGCCGCTCGACCACCGGTTCAACCACCGGTTTTCCCAGCTTTTCGCGATGACGCCGGTGTGGTCGCACGTCGCGATGCACCCCGCCGCCCTGGACGCGATGCGCTCGCGGGTGCAGGGCGTGCCGGCCTCGACCGCGGGCCGCAGGCTCGGGCTGCTGCGCCGCGACGTGCGCACGCGCAACGTGTTCAACGCCGACGAGACGATCGAGGTGCTGGCGCAGGCCGGGTTCGGGCTGGTCGAGATGGGCCACGTCTCGTTCGTCGAGCAGGTGGCGGCGTTCCGCGAGGCGGAGGCGGTGTTCGGCGTGCTCGGCTCCGGGCTCACCGGGCTGATCTACTCCCCGGACGAGGTGCGGGCGATGAGCGTGGCGCCGGCGAACTGGCGCGACGTGTTCTTCCACGCGCTGCTGCAGGCGCGCAGCGGGCTGTACTCGGACGTGCTGGGCACGCCGCTGTGGGACGGCGACGGGGTGGACCGCGACGCGCCGTTCTTCCTGCGCCGCCGCGACATCCTGAGCGGGCTGGAGCGGATCATGCTGCCGGAGGCGGAGCTGGCGCCGCGGGGCCTGGTGCATGTGTGCGGCATGGTGCTGCCGCGGCGGCTGACCCACGCGGTGGTGGATTTCGAGTTCCGCGTCGGTCCGAACACCACGACCCAGGCCGAGGATGGTTGGGCGGGACCGGAGTTCGAGGCGACCTGGACGCTGGGCGCCACGAGCCGGCTCGTGCTGCCAATGCCGGACGTGTCGGGGCCGCTGCTGCTGGAGCTGGTGCTGTCAACGTCGCTGGCGCCGCCGCATCTGGTGTCGCGGCCGTTGCAGGTGAGCGTGGGAGGCGTCGATCTCGCGCCGATCGTGGTCGCCGGCGCCGGTACCTACAACGTCGAGCTGCCGCGCGAGTGCGTGCGCGACGGGCGGCTGGAGTTCCACTTCCGCCACCCGATCGTCACCTCGCCGCGCGACCTCGGCGTGAGCCCGGACGACCGGCCGCTGGCGATCTCGTTCCACAGGCTGCGGGTGAGGCAGCTTCAGGAGTAGGGCAGGCAAGGCCAGGGGCGCTGCCCCTGGACCCCGCCAAAGGGCGAGTCCTTTGGAAACCATGGGTTCGGGCCGGTGCCACTTCGCGCGGCGGTGTGCCCCCAACGTGTGCCGGTCCAGGGGCGCTGCCCCTGGCGGGTCCAGGGCAGAGCCCTGGCCTTGTCTTCTACGTCCTGCGGGTCAGTGGCGGGACGAACAGCGGCGCGGTGTCCCACGGGAAGAGCACCCATGTTTCCTGCGCCACCTCCGCGACCCAGGTGTCGGCCAGCGCGCGCCCGGCCGGCTTGGCATAGAGGCAGGCGAAATGCGCGTGCGGCAGGATCTCGCGCACCAGCCGCGCCGTGCCGCCGGTGTCCACCAGGTCATCGACAATCAGGAAGCCTTCCCCGGTGCCGGCGGCGACCGGCGGCTTGATCAGCGTGGGGGTGCCTTGCTCCTGCTCGTCGTAGCTCAGCACCGAGACGCTCTCGATCAGGCGGCAGTTCAGCTCGCGGGCGACGATGGCGGCCGGGATCAGCCCGCCGCGGGCAACCGCCACGATGCCGCGGAACGGCGGCAGGACCATCAGCGTGGCGGCCATGCTGCGGGCGTCGCGGTGGAGCTGGTCCCAGGTCACGGTGGCGTAGGCGGGAGCCATCAGGGCTGGGCCATCGGTGCGGTCCTCGGGCGGGCGCCGGGCGCCTGTGCGGTTTGGTCGTGCGACGGATCAAGCAAATCCCGCGCTGATTGCCAAGCGCGACGCGCGCATGCCAGCGTTCGCCGGCCAGGCCGACGACGTCGATGCCGACGCGGGCCGCGCGCCACGCGGCCTCGTCGCCCCGCCGGACCCGGGCCTATGGCACGGGACCGATGGCACGGGGCGGGATCTTCGACGCGCATGGATCAGGCGCGGTTGCAGCGCGCCGACAGCGAGGAGAGCAGGCATGGGCGACACTCGGCCGGCGCACCGGCTCCGCGACTTCCACCACCCCGGCCGCAGCCCGGTGTTCGCGATCCACGGCATGGCGGCGACGTCGATGCCGGCGGCAACGCTCGCGGCGGTGGACGTGCTGCGCGGCGGGGGCAACGCCCTGGATGCGGCGGTGGCGGCGGCGGCGGTGCTGGCGGTGGTCGAGCCGCACTCCACAGGGATCGGCGGCGACTGCTTCTGCCTGTACAAGCCGGCAGGGGGCGCGGTCGTGGCGCTCAACGGCTCGGGGCGGGCGCCGGCAGGGGCGAGCCTGGAGGCGCTGCGGGCGGCGGGCTACACGGCGCCCGACCTGCGATCGGCGCACACGGTGACGATCCCGGGGGCGGTGAGCGCGTGGCAGACGCTGCTCGACGCGCACGGCACGCGCGGGCTGGGCGAGCTGCTGCGTCCGGCGATCGGGGTTGCCGAGGACGGGTTCGCGGTGACGCCGCGGGTCAGCGCGGACTGGGCGGGCGAGGTCGACAAGCTGCGCACGCAGGGCGCCGGGTCCTTCCTGCCGGGCGGGGCGGCGCCGGCGCCGGGCGACGTGTTCCGCCAGCCGGCGCTGGCGCGCACGCTGCGGCGCATCGCCGAGCGGGGCGCGGCGGGGTTCTACGAGGGCGAGGTGGCGGCGGACATCGTCGCGACGCTGCGCGCGCGCGGCGGGCTGCACACGGAAGCGGATTTCGCCGAGGGGCTGAGCGCGGCGATGTTCGTCGAGCCGATCCGGGCGGACTGGCAGGGGCACACGGTCTGGGAGTGCCCGCCGAACGGGTCCGGGCTGGTGGCGCTGATGATCCTGGGCATCCTCGGGGTGCTCGGGCCGGCGCCCGACGGGCCGCTCGGCGCGATGCGGCTGCACCGCCACATCGAGGCGGCGCGGCTGGCGTATCGCGACCGCGACGCCTTCGTGGCGGACCCGTCGCAGGCCGAGGTTCCGGTGGCGCGGCTGCTGGACCGCGCATACCTCGCGTCGCTGGCGGCTCTGATCGACGATAGGCGGGCGATGCCGGTCATGCCGCTGGCCGGCGAGTCGCTGCTGCCGCCGCATCGCGACACGGTCACTCTCAGCGTGGTGGACCGCGACGGCAACGCGTGCAGCTTCATCAACTCGCTGTTCATGAGCTTCGGGAGTGGCCTTCTGGCCAAGGGGTCGGGGGTGATGCTGCACAACCGCGGCTTCGGGTTCCGGCTGGAGGAGGGGCATCCGAACTGCATCGCGCCCGGCAAGCGGCCGATGCACACCATCCTGCCGGCGATGCTGACGCAAGGGCCCGAGGCGGTGATGCCGTTCGGGGTGATGGGCGGGCACTTCCAGCCGATGGGGCAGACGCTGCTGCTGAGCAACATGCTGGAGCACGGGCTCGACGTGCAGCAGGCGATCGACCTGCCGCGGGTGTTCCCGTTCGCGGGCAAGGTCGAGGTCGAGCGCGGCGTGCCGGAGGCGGTGGTGGCGCGGCTGGCGGAGATGGGGCACGCGCCGGAGCGGCTGGAGGTGCCGCATGGCGGGGCGCAGGCGGTGTGGATCGACCGGGCGCGGGGCGTGCTGGTCGGGGGGTCGGACCCGCGCAAGGACGGGATGGCGCTGGGGTACTGAGGTAAGGAAGGCCAGGGCTCTGCCCTGGACCCGCTGGGGGCAGCGCCCCCAAACCCGCATCCGTTTGGGGGCTCCCGGCCATGGTTGGTGCCGCAGGCCCTAGTCGGGGTTTCCAAAGGCGAGCCTTTGGCGGGTCCAGGGCAGAGCCCTGGCCTTTCTCACGCTGCCGCCGAGACGATGTTCGACACGCTGCGCCGCAGGCCGGCGATCCCTGTGTCGGTGTGGCGCGACGGGTGGACGCGGTTGGTGAGCAGCGTCCAGGCGAGGCCGCGCGGGCGGTCGATCCACAGACCGGTCCCGGTGAAGCCGAGATGGCCGATCGTGCCGGGGGAGCAGAGCGCGCCGCCGGACCAGCCCTCGTGCGGCAGCTCCCAGCCGAGGCCGCGCGGCGTGGGCAGGGCGCGGTGCAGGCGGGCCATGAGGTCGAGGGAGGCGGGGCTGAGCCAGGTGCCCTGGAGGATGGCGAGCGCGGCTTCGAGCACGGCCTCGGCGGTGCCGAACAGGCCGGCGTGGCCGGCGAGGCCGCCCAGCGCGGCGGCGTTCTCGTCGTGGACCTCGCCGCGCAGGACGCGCTCGCGCCAGCGGCAGTGCTCGGTGGCGGCGGCGCGCTCCGGGCCGGGCGAGGCGGCGCATCCCGGCGGGACGAGCGTGGCCAGCGGGGCGTCGAGGCGCTCCACGAGCAGGCCGAGCAGGATGAAGTTGATGTCGGAGTAGACGGGCGGGCCGGCGGGCCAGTCGCGCTGCAGGACCAGCGCCTTCAGGGTCGCGGGGTCGCTGGCCCAGGTGTAGATCGGCTCCACGGCGGGCAGGGCGGTGCGGTGGGCGAGGCAGTCGCGCAGGGTGGCGCTGCGGACGAAGTGG
>CAXSES010000155.1:0-7360 GCA_964236225.1 uncultured Acetobacteraceae bacterium | reverse complement strand
TCACCGCGCCCGCCGCGGCGCGGCCCGCGCCGCCCTGCACCATGGTGATCTTCGGCGCGCACGGCGACCTGACCAAGCGGCTGCTGATGCCCGCGTTGTACAACCTCGCGTCGGGCGGGCTGCTCGACGACGGGTTCCGCATCGTCGGCGTCGACCGCACGCCGGGCGACGACGAGGCGTGGCGGCGCGAGCTGTCGGACACGATGCAGGAGTTCACGAAGGACCCGACCGCCGAGTTCTACGTGCCCAAGATCGACGAAGCGGTCTGGGGGTGGGTGACGCAGCGGCTGAGCTACGTGCAGGGCGACTTCACCAAGCCGGAGGACATCAGGCGGCTGGGCGAGGGGCTGCACGGCTCGGTGCTGTTCTACCTCGCGATCGCGGCGCGCTTCTTCGGGGGCGTGGTGGAGCAGCTCGGGGCGGCGGGGCTGCTGAAGCAGGAGGGCGGGGATTTCCGCCGCGTGGTGATCGAGAAGCCGTTCGGCTCCGACCTCGCCTCGGCCAGGGCGCTGAACGCGCAGATCCTGACCTGCGGGGACGAGAGCCAGTTCTATCGGATCGACCATTTCCTCGGCAAGGAGACGATCCAGAACATCATGGCGCTGCGCTTCGCCAACGGCATCTTCGAGCCGCTGTGGACCCGCGAGCACGTCGACCACGTGCAGATCACCGCCGCCGAGACCGTGGGCGTGGAGGCGCGCGGCGCGTTCTACGAGCCGACGGGGGCGCTGCGCGACATGGTGCCCAACCACCTGTTCCAGATGCTCGGCATGATCGCGATGGAGCCGCCCAACAGCTTCGACGCCGAGGACGTGCGCGACGAGAAGGCGAAGGTGATCCGCGCCATCCGGCCGGTGCGCCCGGAGAACGTGGTGCGCGGGCAGTACACGGCGGGCGAGATCGCGGGCAAGGCGATGGCCGGCTACCGCGACGAGCCGGGGGTCGCGAAGGACAGCGGCACGGAGACGTATGTCGCGATGCAGTTCGAGATCGACAACTGGCGCTGGGCGGGGGTGCCGTTCTACGTGCGCACCGGCAAGCGGCTTGGCGGGCGGGCCACGGAGATCGTGGTGCATTTCCGCCAGGCGCCTTACGCGCTGTTCCGCGACACGCCTGTGGACAAGCTCTCGCCCAACATGATGGTGTTCTCGATCCAGCCGACGGAAGGGCTGTCGCTGTCGATCAGCGCCAAGCACCCCGGGCCGACGATGACGCTGGCGGGCGTGGACCTGACGTTCCGCTACCAGGACGCCTTCAAGGTGGAGCCGAACGTGGGCTACGAGACGCTGCTCTACGACTGCCTGAACGGCGACCCGACGCTGTTCCAGCGCGCGGACAACATCGAGGCGGGCTGGGCCGCGGTGGAGCCGGCGCTCAGGGCGGCGGCGGACGGCTCCGCGAAGGTCGAGGACTACCCGGCGGGGTCGTACGGGCCCGAGGGCGCGGACGCGCTGCTGGCGCGCACGGGGCGGCACTGGCACTCGCTGGTGCGCCACGAGGCGGGGTGAGAGGGGGCTCCGCCTCGCACTGGCGGCCTCCGATCCTGACCGGTCGGCGGGCAAGGCCAGGCACGCCTGGAAGCGGGACCCCTCCAGGGCCTCACCTCCGGGAACCAAGCCTCAAGTTGTGCCGGGTCCAGGGGCGGCTCGCCCCTGGCGGGTCCAGGGCAGAGCCCTGGCCTTGCCTGCCTCGGCGAGTCGGAACCCAGGTCCGTCGGCATGGATCTCGCGTGACCGACCGATCCGGGACAAGCTGGCGAGGCTGTCCTTGGTGTCGTGTGCGTGGCACGGCAGGAGTTTTCTGTTAGGCCGTGGTGACAATTTCGGGAACCGGTATCCCGTTAAGCGCCACCCTTGGCTCCAGGGCTAATTTGGAGGGTTCAATGCGACAAGCTGCTGGCCAACCACAGAGGTCTCGTCCAGTTCGTCGCCACCATGATCCTGCTCCGGCGCAATCGTCACCACGCCCTAAGGCGTGACGAGATGAACGGCACCAACCAGATAGTTTTTCCGAGATCCGAGGACAAGGTCATAGTTGCCGCCTATCCGGAGGGTGTGCTTGTCATCTGCGGATGGACGATGAGCATAACGCTCAGCAACATCAAGCAATATTTAAGGAATTTCGGACGCAATTCACAGGACGATGTTGATAAAGGTTTCTTTCAGCATGATGGAAAGTTCATATTAAGTCACTCCGGGGCGAAGCTGATGTTCAGCAGCGACGAGGCTTCCGCTGTCGTAGATTTTCTTGCCCATTACTATGACATCACGGTCGCGGCCAATGGCAGGGTCGTCGAGGTTGGGCTGGTCGAAGGCCGGATGTCGTGAGTGGGCAGGACGGTGACGGTACCGTCACGCTGCAACTGGTGTTCCGGCTGCTGCAGCAAATCCAGGGCGACCAGCGCATCGACCAGCGTGAACGACGCGAGTTGCAGTCCCTTGTGTCGGACCAGGTGGAACAGGTGAGGCGCATGGATCGGCACCTGCAATCCCTTGTGCTGGACCACGCGGAGCAGGGGACGCGCATGGATCGGCGCCTGCTCGAGATAGGCGACGAGCTGAGCCTCCTGGTGAAGAATGACCTGATGCTACGTCTGGGCACCCTCGATCTCCAGAATGGCCATCGTTTCGCGGAGTTGTCGGAACGGCTGGATGGGCTGGAGAAGACCGTCGGAGCCCGGGACGACGAGGCTCTCGGCAGGCGGTTGCGCGGGCAGTACGGTCAGGAGTAGAGACCTGCCCGGCCTTGGCGGCGTGCCTGCGTGACCTGGGACGCCGCCATGCGCGAGGGCCGCTTCGAGCAGGCCTGGGCGATCAGCGACGCGGTGCTCGCCGGCCGCGACCCGGCGACGCGCGACGACCCGGCGCTGCCCTACCATCTGCGCTGGGTGTGGGACGGCACGGCGCCGGACGGGCGCGACGTGCTGGTGCGCTGCCATCACGGGCTGGGCGACACCGTGCAGTTCGCCCGCTACCTGCCGCTGCTGCGCGCGCGCTGCGCCCGGCTGGACGTGGAGGCGCAGCCGGCGCTGCTGGGGTGGCTCGGGCGGCTGCCGGGGGCGTCGGGCTGGGCGCTGCACCCGTTCGACCCGGCCGCGCCGCTGCCGCCGTCTGCGTGCGACATCGAGATCATGGAGCTGGGGCACGTGCTGCGCTGCGTGCCGCCGCCGCTGGCGCCCGCGCTGGCTGGGGCGCCCGCGCCGGCCGGGGGGGGCGTGCTGGCTGGCGCGCGCGCGCAGGCTGGGGTGCGCGCGCGGGGGATGGGGCGGCGAGTCGGGCTGTGCTGGCAGGCGGGGGGGTGGGACCCGGCGCGCTCGGTGCCGCTCGCGTGGATGCTGGGCCGCCCGGAGTGCCGCGGCGCCACGCCGGTCAGCCTGCAGCGCGGGCCGGCGGCGGCCGAGGCGGGGGAGGGCTTCGCCAACCCGGGCGACGACGGGCGCGACGTGCTGGCGACGGCGGCGCTGATCGCGTCGTGCGACGCCGTGCTCAGCGTGGACACGCTGGTCGCGCACCTCGCGGCCACGCTCGGGGGGGCGACCACAGTGGTTCTGAAGGCGCGGGCGGACTGGCGGTGGATGCAGGGGGGGCGCACGGCGTGGTACCCGCGGGCGCGGCTGCTGCGGCGGGGAAAGGCAGGGCAGTAGGCAGGCAAGGCCAGGGGCTCTGCCCCTGGACCCCGCCAGGGGGAGCCCCCCTGGACCGGCCTTGCTTGAGTTGCGCCGGGTCCAGGGGCGAGACTGGCCGAAGGTTCCGACGACCCTCTTGGGTCGTTGGAAGGGCCAGGCGAGGGGGCTCGCCCCTGGCGGGTTTGGCAGCGCCCAGCCCTTTCTTGCCTGGCGGGTCGGAACCCAAGGTCGTGCGTGTAAGCAGGGGACTCCCAGGGCGAACCCTGGGCGGGGCTGACACAAAACCTTCACGGTTCGCGCGGTGGCCGGTCAGCCTGTCGTCAGGGCCACGGGCTAGGAAGTGCGCCGCGACTGGACAGGCAAAAGGCGGGCATGATGCACGAGAAGCGCGTGGGACTGTTTCGGACATTTCTTCTTGGGGCGAGCACCCTGGGCGCGGCGGCCCTGTCGTGCGAGCGCTGCCTGCGGGCGGCCCTGCCGCGGCCGGGCGCGCCCTCGCTCGCGGTGCTGCTCGCGCTGGCCTCTGCGCCGGCGCTGACGGCCGCCTCGGCGCTGGCGGCGCCCGCGTCGCAGTCGCCGACGCGCACGGTGGGCCCGCAGCGCGACGGCACGATCGTGGCGTCGGACAACCAGCTCCTCACCCCGGCCGGCGTCACCGTGCAGCTCGGCTCGCCGGTGGTGGCCAAGGCCACCGCGGTGAACCCGAACCACAGGACGAGGACCGGCGCGGTGCTGCTGATGTCGGCGGCCCAGCCGGTCATCGTGTTCAGCACCACCACGGGCGAGGTGATCCAGCGCTACGTCCCGGTGTCGGTCAGCGGCTCGACCTTCACGAACAACGCCACCGGCTCGTTCACCGGGATCACCTATTCCGCGGACGGATCGAAGCTGCTGTTCAGCCAGGACAACAACTTCGTCGCGGTGGCCAACGTGGACGCCTTCACAGGCAAGCTCACGCCGGCGGCCAGCATCGCCCTGCCGCCGCCGCCGGCCAACCCCCTGCTGTACAACACGACCTCGGCCAACGCGGGCGGGCTTGCGGTGATCGACAACTCGGTCGGCCTGGTGGCGCTCAACGCCAGCAACACGGTGGGCGTGCTCAACCTCAACAACGCCACGCTGGTCTCGCAGATTCCTGTCGGCAACGCGCCGAACAGCATCGTGGTCAAGGGCAACTTCGCCTACGTGACCAACGAGGGCGGGCGGCCCGCGACCGCGGGCGACTTCACCAACCTCTCCGACGGCACTGCGATCGTCGCCGACCCGACCGATGCTTACGCCACCACCGGCACGGTCTCGGTGATCGACGTCCGGACCGGCGAGGTGGTCAGGACCATCGACGTCGGCCTGCACCCTGCGGGCATGGCGGTGTCAGGCTCTATGCTCTACGTCGCGAACTCGTACAGCGACACGATCTCGGTGATCGACACAGGGCTGAAGAAGGTCGTGCGCACGATCAGCGTCGGCGTGCCGGTCAAGGGCGGCGCGTTCGGCGCGGGCGCCAGCGGCATCGCGATCGTGGGCTCGACCGCCTACGTCACCCTGGGGCAGAGCAACGCCGTGGCGGTGGTCGACCTCACCAGCGACTCGGCCAACCCCGTGCTCGGCTACATCCCGACGCTGTACTTCCCGACCACCATCGCCTACGACGCGGCGACCAAGTCGCTCGTGGTGTGCGACGACAAGGGCCTGGGCGCGCAGGGCTCGATCGGCAAGTCGGAGGGCGTCCAGGGCTTCAACACGCACCAGGAGACAGGCACGGTCAGCCTGATCCCTGTGCCCACGGCGAGCGAGCTTGCGGCCTACACGAAGCAGGTCATCGGCAACAACCACTGGAACTCCGCCAACGTCGAGGTCGGGCCGCAATACGCGAACCCGGCGGCCAAGCCGGTGGCGATCCCGCTGCACATCGGCGAGCCGTCGCTGATCAAGCACGTGTTCCTCATCATCAAGGAGAACCGCACCTACGACCAGATGCTGGGCGACCTGCCGCAGGGCAACGGCGACCCGAGCCTGGCGGTGTTCGCTTCCGCGGTCCCGAATCAGCACGCGCTGGTGCGGCGTTTCCCGCTGCTCGACAATTTGTACGCGCCGAGCCGGCAGTCGGCGGACGGGCATCCGTGGATCGTGGAGTCGGGCTCGTTCTACTCGAACGACATCCTCTCGCCCGACTGGATACGCAGCTATCCCGGCGGCAACAGCAACGACGCGCTGACCTACACGCAGCAGGGCTTCCTGTGGTCGGGCGCGGAGCGGATGGGGCTGAACGTCAAGATGTACGGCGAGTGGAGCGGCGGCTACGTCGTGGCGCCCAAGCCGGGCGGCGGCGACTACAGCTGGGCGGATTTCTACAACACCTCGCTCTACAAGGAGAGCGGCGGCAAGCAGGGCGCGATGGTGGTGCCCGACAACTCGGACACGGAGACGGCGACGATCCCGTCGGTGACGGCGATCCTCGACCCGCACTACCCGTCGTTCAACCTCGGCATCCCCGACCAGTATCGCGCCGACTACTACATCCCGCAGCTCCAGGCGCAGGACGCGGCCAACGCGGTGCCGAACCTCACCATCCTGTGGCTGCCGGACGACCACACCAACGGCACCTCGACCGGCTACCCGCTGCCCAACAACTACCAGGCGGACAACGACCTGGCGCTGGGCCGCATGGTGGAGGCGATCAGCGCCACCAAGGTCTGGGGGTCGTCGGCGATCTTCGTCGAGGAGGACGACAGCCAGGACGGCGTGGACCACGTCGACGGCCACCGCCAGCCGGCCTACGTCATCAGCCCCTACACCGTGGCGCCGCAGTCGGCCGGCGTGGGGCGCGTGATCCACACGACCTACACCCAGGAGAACATCAACCGCACGATCGAGAACATCCTGGGGATGGCGCCGCTGACGCAGTTCGACCTCACGGCGTCGCCGATGTTCGACTGCTTCCAGGACAAGGCGAACCTCGCGCCGTTCACGCACGTCCCGGCCAACACCCCGCTCAACATCGGGCCGGGCGGCACGCCGATCGCGGGCACGGGGCCCGCGAACTACGCCTCGCTGCGGATGACGCCGATGCAGAAGGCGTGGAACGTCGCGTCCGACCGCATGGTGAAGGGCCACGAGGGCAAGGCGGACAGCGTGGACGAGACCTTCCTCAACCACGCGATCTGGTACTCGGCGACCCACTGGACGCGGCCGTACCCTGGGGAGGCGAAGATACAGCTCCCCGCCGCGTTCGTGCGGGCGGCGCTCGCGCGCAAGGGGCAGGACAGCGACGACTAGAGGCGGCGGGGGCGGGTTGAGGCTCCGCCAAAGGCGGGGCTTTGGACGCCGCTTGCCTGATGCCAGCGGTCGAATGCGATGACCGTTCAGCAAGGAAGGCCAGGGGCTCTGCCCCCATGCCTGGAAGCGGGGACCCCGCCAAAGGCTCGCCTTTGGAAACCAATACTTAAGTAAGGCCGGTCCAGGGGGGGCCTCCCCCCTGGCGGGTCTGGGCGGAGCCCAGCCTTGCTTGCTTTCGGGGCCGCGGCTCCCTCGCTGGTTCGGTCGCGTCGAAGCGGCTATGCAGCCGCATGACCCCATCGCACCGCCCGGGCCGGCCGGTCCCGCGGGACCGGCACGGCGCGCGGCCTCCCGGCCGCAACCTCGGCCTCGACGTGGTGCGCGCGGCGGCCCTGCTTCTGGTCCTGCTGTCGCACGGGTCGAACATCTTCCTGTCGTTCTGGGGCAGGCGTCCGCCGG
>CAXSES010000154.1:0-7365 GCA_964236225.1 uncultured Acetobacteraceae bacterium | reverse complement strand
CGCCTGGAAGCGCGGAGCCGCCCCTGGATCGGCGCCTTGCCTAATACCAACGGCCAAATGCGTTGACCGTTCAGGCAAGCAAGGCTGGGCTCTGCCCAGACCCGCCAGGGGCGAGCCGCCCCTGGACCCGGCGCAACTTAAGTATTGGTTTCCAAAGGCGAGCCTTTGGCGGGGTCCAGGGGCAGAGCCCCTGGCCTTCCTGCTAAACCGGTCATCGCATTTGGCCATTGGTATGAAAGAAGCCGGTCCAGGGCGGCTCACCCCGGCGGAGTTTGAGGCCCGGTGCCTGAAGGCGGGGCCTTAACCTTGCCTGCCGGCCACCCCCAAAAACCCCGGCTCCGCATCTGTCCGCTCCGCGACGCTCGCGTCCCCGCTCTGGCCTTCCCGCACAGCCTCCGCCACCATCGGCGGCATGACTCGCCTGATACGTGGACCACTGGGTGCCCTGTTCGCCACCCTCCTCGTGCTCGGCGCGCTCTGGCCCTCCGACCAGGTGCGGCCGCTCTCCACCTTCGACCAGCCGTTCTACCTCGGCATCGCCCACGACCTGCGCCACACCGGCCGCTTCACCGACGGCGTCATGTTCGCCGAGCCCGGGCCCGACGGCGCCCGGCCGTCCGGCATGCGCTTCGCCCCGCTCTACCCCGCGCTGCTCGCCGCCGTGGCGCGGATCGATCCGGGGCTGCGCCGCGGCATCGACTGCCAGGTCCGCACGCGCGGCCGCGATCCGGCCTGCCCGCGGGCGGCCCCGGTGATGCGCGGTCTCCAGTTCGCCATGCTCGCCGCGACCTTCACCCTGATCTGGTGCATCGCCCTGCTCGCCACCGCGAGCCGCCCCGTCGCCTGGCTCGCCCTGATCCTGGCGCTGCCCACCGCCGGCGTGCTGCTCCGCTCCGTCGACACGCTGATGACAGAGATCGCCGCGCTGCTGCTCACCACCGCCTGCCTCGCCGCGGTGCTCGCCGCCTGGCGCCGCCACAGCCTGCCCTGGCTCGCCGCCGCCGGGGGGCTGCTCGGCCTGGCCATCCTCACCCGCCCCGCCTTCCTCTACCTGCTCTACGCCACGATCCCCGTCGGCCTGGTCCTCGCCGCCGCCGCGGGACGACGATTCGCCCCAGCCCCGCGGCCGGGCGCCGGAACGCCCGACGCCCCCACGCCGAAGGTCCTCGCCATGATGGCCTCCCGGGCCGGACTCGCCGTTGCGGACGTGGGCGGGCGGCCCCCGGTCCTTCGCCCCGCGCGTCATGAACCCGACGCCCGCCTGCGTCCTGGCTGGCGCGCCATCGCCGCGCTGGCCGTGTTCGTGCTGTGCGCCGCCGGGGTGGTGCTGCCGTGGATCGTGCGCAACGCCCTGGTGGTCGGCCACGTCTCGCTCACCCACGGCTACGACAGCCACACCCTGGTGCAGCGCATCTCCTTCGACTCGATGACCTGGCGCGAGTACGGCCTGTCCTACCTCTGCTGGCTGCCCGACGGCGCCGGCCTCGGCCAGGTCCTGCTCGGGCCGCACGCCTGCGACCGCTTCGGCTGGGACGAGCGCCCGGACACCTTCTACAGCCTCGGCATGGGCCCGCTCATGCGCGACACCCTCGCCGCCGCCGGCGGCTGGAACCGCCACCTCGGCTACCTGCTCACGCATTTCATCCTGCGCGAGCCGCTCTGGCACGCGGCAGTCACCGTGCCGCTCGCCCTGCGGGGCATGTGGATCGACCACTACTGGGGCCTGCTGCTCGGCCCGTGCTGCGTGCTGCTCACCCTGCACGCCCTGCGCGGCACCTGGCGCCGGGCGCGTTCTGCCCGCCACCGCACCGACCTGCCCGGGCCAGGACCGCGTCGGCCCGGCGCACCCTGGCCCGGCGCGCCCGGGAGTGGCGCGGCCCGGCCTGACGCATCCGGGCCTGACGCATCCAGGCCTGGCGCGTCGCTGGTCGATGCCGTTCGCCCCGGCGCGGCGCGCCTGGAGGCGCCCGGCCACGGCACGTCCACCCGCGTTTCGCCCCCGCAGCGTCGGCGCCTCGCCGCCGAGGACGCCCTGTGGCCTGGCGACGGCGCGTGGCAGCCCTGCTTCCTTCTGCTGGTTCTGCCCGCCTGGTTCATGCTCGGCTTCAATGCCGCCGTCGCTGTCAACCAGACCCGCTACAACCTGATGCTGATCCCGGGCTTCGCGCTCGCCGGCGCCCTGCTGCTCGACCCTGTCCTGCGCCGCGCGCCGTCCCGCCTGGCCCGGCGTTGTGCCGACACGCTCGGCCGTGTCGCATCGCGCCTCCGGCTTCCGCCCTGGTGGCGTCTGCCGGTTCGCGCCGGCCTGGCGTCGCGGCTCGATGCGCTGGCGTGGCGCCGCCCGCTCAGTTCAGACGCGCCCGAAGCTCCTCCACCTCCAGCCGGACCCTGGCGGCATCCGCCCCTTGCGGCACGAGCGTCAGGAAGCGCTCGAAGCAATGCAGCGCGGCGGCGACGCGGTCCTCGCGCTGGTTGAGCCGCCCCGCCTCGCGCCACAGCCTCGCCTCGTCGGGCGCGATGCGCATCATGTCGCCCAGGCAGTCCAGCGCCCCCTCCCTGTCGTCCGCCTCGTGCCGACGGAGCTTCACGTTGTTTTGCAGACGCAGCAGGATCGCACGCTGCGACATCGGCCGCAGCAGGCCCGGACGCAGCTCCGCCCGGCCGCCCTCCACCTGCTTGAGCAGGGTCCTCAGCTCGCGCACGTCGAGCGCCACGCCGCCCGCGAACACGTCGAGCACCATCTGCTGCCCCGAGCCCCCGCTCCGGCCGGCCGCCGCCCGGGCGCCCGTCCGCGCCGCGCCGGCCCGCCCGCCGCTCAGCGCCACCAGGAAATGGCCGGGAAAATCCACCCCGTGCGCCCGCCACCCCGCCGCCCGGGCGCAGTGCAGCCACACGATCCCCAGCGCCACGGGCAGGCCCCGCCGGCGCTCCAGCACCCGGATCAGGTCCGCGTTGGCCGGGTCGTCATAGGTCGTCCGGTCGCCCACGAAGTGCCAGCGATCCGCCAGCATCTCCGCCAGCGCCTCCGCCTGTCCTGGCAGATCGCCCTCCTCCACCTCCGGCGCCAGCGCCGCGGCGTCGCGCGCGAGCTGCGACAGGGCCGCGCGCGCCGACTGCCACTCCTCGTCCGAGGCGCGGCCCCGCGCCAGTTGCAGCGCCGCGTCCGCCAGGTCGATCTCGTCGTCCGGCAACTGGCCGATCGCGTCGAGCGCGTCCTGCACGGTCGTGCTCATGCGGGCCTCACGGGAGTGGCAAGCAGGAAGGCAAGGCCAGGGGCTCTGCCCCCCATTCCTGAAAGCGGGAACCCCGCCAAAGGCTCGCCTTTGGAAACCTTTTGGAAGAGCTTCTCTATGTGCGCGGGTCTGGGGGCGCCTGCCCCCAGCGGGTCCAGGGCAGAGCCCTGGCCTTGCCTCACTGCCCGCTCACTCCGCCGCGTGCGGCACATACAGCGCGCTCCCCTTCTCGGCGAACTCCGCGCTCTTCGCCTCCATGCCCGCCATCCGCTCCGCCTCCACGCGCAGGTCCTGGGTGATCCGCATCGAGCAGAACTTCGGCCCGCACATCGAGCAGAAATGCGCGACCTTGTGCGCCTCCTTGGGCATCGTCTCGTCGTGGTACGCCCGCGCCGTGTCAGGATCGAGCGCCAAGTTGAACTGGTCCTCCCAGCGGAACTCGAACCGCGCCCGGCTCACCGCGTCGTCGCGCATCTGCGCCGCAGGATGCCCCTTGGCGAGGTCCGCCGCGTGCGCCGCGATCTTGTAGGTGATGACGCCCACCTTAACGTCGTCGCGGTTCGGCAGCCCGAGATGCTCCTTCGGCGTGACGTAGCAGAGCATCGCCGTGCCGAACCAGCCGATCATCGCCGCCCCGATCGCCGAGGTGATGTGGTCGTAGCCCGGCGCGATGTCCGTCGTCAGCGGCCCGAGCGTGTAGAACGGCGCCTCGCCGCACTCGCGAAGCTGCTTGTCCATGTTGACCTTGATCTTGTGCATGGCGACGTGGCCGGGCCCCTCGATCATCACCTGGCACCCCTTGGCCCAGGCGATCTTGGTCAGCTCGCCCAGCGTCTCCAGCTCGGCGAACTGCGCGGCGTCGTTGGCGTCCGCGAGCGAGCCCGGCCGCAGCCCGTCGCCCAGGCTGAACGAGACGTCGTACTTGCGCATGATGTCGCAGATCTCGTCGAAGCGCTCATAGAGGAAGCTCTCGCGGTGGTGCGACAGGCACCAGCGCGCCATGATCGAGCCGCCGCGTGAGACGATCCCGGTGACCCGCTTCGCCGTCAGCGGCACGTGCTGGAGCCTGACGCCGGCATGGATGGTGAAGTAGTCCACGCCCTGCTCGGCCTGCTCGACCAGCGTGTCGCGGAAGATCTCCCAGGTCAGCTTCTCCGGGTCCCCGTCCACCTTCTCCAGCGCCTGGTAGATCGGCACCGTGCCGATCGGCACCGACGAGTTGCGGATGATCCAGCCGCGGATGTTGTGGATGTTGCGCCCGGTGGACAGGTCCATGACCGTGTCCGCCCCCCAGCGCGTCGCCCACACCAGCTTCTCGACCTCGTCGGCCGCCGAGGACGTCACCGCGGAGTTGCCGATGTTGGCGTTGATCTTGACCAGGAAGTTGCGCCCGATGATCGTGGGCTCCAGCTCCGGGTGGTTGATGTTGGCCGGGATCACCGCGCGCCCCCGCGCGACCTCGGAGCGCACGAACTCCGGCGTGATGAAGGCGGGAATCTCGGCGCCGAAATCCTCTCCGTCCGCGCGGCGCTCCTCGGCGCCGTCGGCCATCGCCTGGCGCCCAAGGTTCTCGCGATGCGCGATGTACACCATCTCCTCGGTGACGATCCCGGCGCGGGCGAACTCGTACTGCGTCACCGGCTGGCCCTCGCGCCCGACCAGCAGGCGCGGCGACGCCGGGCACGGCGCCACCAGACGCTCGCCGGTCGCCCCGCCGTTGTCCTCCGGCCGGACCGCGCGCGGCTGCGCGGTCTCGAACCCGCGCGCCGCGATCCAGGCCGCGCGCACCGGCGGCAGGCCCGCCTCCAGGTCGATCGCCACGCCGGCGTCGGTGTAGGGCCCGGAGGTGTCGTACACCCGCAGCGCCGGCTCGTTCGCGGACGGGTCGAGCCCGATCTCGCGCAGCGGCACCAGGATGTCGGCGCGTCCGGCCGGGCTGGAGTACACCTTGCGCGATCCCGTGATCGGGCCGGTGGTGACGGTGCCGGGCGTGGGGCCGGGCGTCGGCAGCTTCTGCTGGTAGGTCACGGCGGGTCTCCTGTGTGGAGGAGAGCCGGGCGGGATTGCTGGCGTTCGCAGCCCCCCGTCCCTCCGCCGGTATGATCCGGATCAGGTTGCACGCCACGGTTTCGTGGCGCCAGGGTCTCCGCGCCGCCGGAACACCGGCCGTCGGACTCTCAGCCCCCTGCGGGACTCCCCTCGGTGGCAGGCAGCATCGCGAGGCCCGACGCCGCCGTCAACGACGACGCCATCCCGTTTTCGTCAGCCGCTGCGGCACCCCGACGCTACGCCGCCCGCCCAGGCACCGCGATCATCGCTCCCAGACCCGCACACGACAAAACCCTGCGGCATCGTCGGCAGCGTCGTGGCCATCGGCTCGCCAAGCTGCTTCCGAGGCCCGCAGCCGCCCCGCCCGCTTCCTAGGCGGCCTGAACAGTCGACCGCGAGCGGGTCTGATCGCCTCGCCCCGCCAGCAGGCCATCGACCGAGATGTCCTCGTCCAGTTCTTCCCAGTGCAGTCCGCGGCTGCTGATGGACACCCGCTCGCGCTGCTCGGCCGAGCCGTGCAGCAGGCGCGGGAACCAGGCGAGCGGAACACCCAGGGTCCGCCCATCCGAAAGCTCGACCCACATGCTGTCCCGGTCGAAACGAACCGAACTAGCCCTCACCAAAGAATTCATCCCATGCCCTCGCGATCTCGTCCCGGTGCCGTTCGATAATCTCGGTCAGCTCCCGAAGCACCCTGGCGTTGAAGCCGTCATTGTAGGCTGGCCTGACCTCTGGCCAGAGCCAGAACTTGGCGTCGATCCCGTTCCATAGCACGTGGATGTGCTGAGGTTCACGAGGACTTCCTTCATTGGCATAGAACAGAAATCGGTAGCCGTTCTCGCGAAAAACGACCGGCATGCAGGCTCCTTGCAGCGTCGAAGGCCTTGTGGAAACGCATTCGCGCCTGCACCCTCTCGCGTGGCGAAGCGAAGGATGCGGGTGCAACATGCGTTGCTTGAAGCGGAATAGTCACGAAGTTTAACGGTGATACGTATTGTGCAGGACCAAGCCTTACTGCACGATGGGCAAGCAAAAATAACGAGATAGCAACCGATGCGAATATCCCTGCGACAATGCAAGGTCGGTATGAGTGGCAAAACGGGCTGGCTGGTGCTTCACGGTGGAAGTCTGGTTGCTGTTCTGCAGGAGTTTGATGATGGGACCGTTTTTCTTGCAGCCGGTATCGAAGAGCCATTTGTGTGCGTCATGTTGGACTGGAATAGCCTTGAAGATGCCAAAATATTCTGCGCTAAAGTCGAGAAATTCTACAATAGCGGTCCTTCGCCAGGGGTGAAGTTCAATTATGAATAGGAGGATGAAGTTGTCCATGCGCCCTCGAAGGTCGCAGAAGGTCAGTGAAGGCGGAGAAGCAGATGAAGACGTCCTTGCCTACCCCTGCGCGCCGGCTGCAAGGAAAAGGTACTCTAACAGTCCCAGTCCAGGTTCGAACGCCAAGGCAGCGGCAGTGGCGAGGTCCTGTGCGGCCCGCCACAACGAGTCTGCACCAGTACTCGCGAACGACCGCAGCCGGACCTCGCCCCGCCCCTTACCGCCCCGGCACCGCGATCATCCGCCCCAGCCCTTCGCCGCCGAACAGGTGCACGTGCAGGTGCGCCACCTCCTGGCCCGCGTTCGTCCCCACGTTGGCCAGCGCGCGGTACCCGCCCTCCTCCAGCCCCAGCGTGCGCGCGACATGCCCCACCGCGCGGAAGAACCCCACGATCTCCTCGTCGCTCGCCCCCGCCGTGAACTCCGCCAGGGACGCGAACCGTGCGCGCGGGATCACCAGCACATGCACCGCCGCCTGCGGCGCGACGTCGTGGAACGCCACCGCCCAGGCATCCTCGTACACCCGCTGCGACGGGATCTCGCCGCGCAGGATGCGCGCGAAGACGTTGGTGTCGTCGTAAGGCCCGAGCCCGGTCGGAGTGCTCATCAAACGTCTCCAGGATGTGCGCCGAACCGCCTTATGCCCTGTTCCGCCAGCCCTTCAAAACGCCGGCCCGGCGCGAAGCCAGGAAAGTAAGGCCAGGGCTCTGCCCTGGACCCGCAAAGGGCCGAGGCCCTTTGATCCCATTTCTTA
>CAXSES010000153.1:0-7374 GCA_964236225.1 uncultured Acetobacteraceae bacterium | reverse complement strand
TTCAACGACACCGCCACGTCGAGCATGTGGCGCAGCGTCGCCGCGTCGAAGTCGCGCAGATCGAGGAAGTGCCGCGGCGCCTCCGCCTGTGCATCCGACCGCCGCAGCGCCCCGCTCACGACGCCCTGCTCACGACGCCCCTGCTGGCGACGCCCCTGCTCGCGACAGCCCCGCTCACGACGCACGATCCAGCGCCGGCCACTCCGGCTCGGTGACGCCGCGACCGCCCCTCTCCGCCCCGGCCGCGTCCGCCCCTCCGGCGCGCGGCTCGGCGAATCCCGCGCCCTCGCCGGCCCCCCGCTCGCCGGCCCCCTGCTCGCCGACCAGCGCCGCGCAGCGCCCCGCCGCACGGCGGATCATCGCCACCGCCTCCGCCGCGTCCGCGTCCGTCAGCACCAGCGGCGGCACCAGGCGCAGCACGTTGTCGCCCGCCGCCACCGCGAGCAGCCCCTCCTCCGTGCACGCCTGC
This sequence comes from uncultured Acetobacteraceae bacterium, assembly GCA_964236225.1. Classification (GTDB taxonomy): domain Bacteria; phylum Pseudomonadota; class Alphaproteobacteria; order Acetobacterales; family Acetobacteraceae; genus CAXSEF01. Next base: position 6,905 of record CAXSES010000153.1, on the reverse strand, counting down.
TGCACGGCGGTATTCGGCACCCGGCAGCGCAGCCCGAGCATCAGCCCCGCGCCGCGCACCTCCTCGAACACGTCGGGGCAGTCGCGCACCACCTCGCCCAGCGCGTCCCACAGCCACTCGCCCTTGCGCGCCACCTCGCCCAGGAACCCCGGCGCCAGCACCACGTCGAGCACCGCGTTGCCCGCCGCGCACGCCAGCGGGTTGCCGCCGAACGTCGTCCCGTGGCTCCCCGGCGTGAGGTGCTTCGCCACCGCCTCCTTCGCGAGCACGGCGCCCATCGGGAATCCGCCCGCGATGCCCTTGGCGGCGCTCAGCACGTCCGGCTCGATCCCCGCCCACTCGTGCGCGAACAGCCGCCCGGTGCGCCCCATCCCGCACTGCACCTCGTCCAGCGCCAGCAGGATGCCGAACTCGTCGCACGCCGCGCGCAGCTCGCGCAGGAAGCGCAGCGGCGCCGCGCGGATGCCGCCCTCGCCCTGGATCGGCTCGACCAGCACGCCCGCCGTCCGCGGCCCGATCGCGTCGCGCAGCGCGTTCAGGTTGCCGAACGGCACGTGGTCGAACCCCTCCACCGCCGGCCCGAACCCCGCCAGGTACTTCTCGTTGCCCGTCGCCGACAGCATCGCCAGCGTGCGCCCGTGAAACGCCCCGTTGAAGCAGATCACCCGCACCCGCTCCGGCCGCCCCGTCGCCGCCATCGCGCGCCGCATCATCTTCACTGCGCCCTCGTTGGCCTCGGCGCCGGAGTTGCAGAAGAACACGCTGTCCGCGAACGACGCGTCCACGAACCGCGCCGCCAGCCGCTCCGCCCCGGGCACCCGGTACAGGTTCGAGACGTGCATCACCCGCCCCGCCTGCTCGGCGATCGCCGCCACCAGCCCCGCGTGGTTGTGCCCGAGCGAGCTGGTCGCGATCCCCGAGCCGAAATCCAGGAATCGTCGCCCGTCCGCCGCGAACAGCCACGCGCCCTCCCCCCGCTCGAAGGCGAGGTCGGCACGGTTGTAGGTCGGCATCAGGGCGGAAATCGTCACGATCGCATCGCCAGTCCACGCAGCACCCCGGCCGTCACCCCGGCAGCGGGAAAGCCGCGGCCGGTCGCGGGGGCAGGCGACGATCTTGCGGCGCCGATTCGTGCGAAGTCAACGCGAACGGCGCACGCCTAAAAGGAAGGGCAGAAAGCAAGGCTGGGCTCCGCCCAGACCCGCCAAGGGCGAGCCGCCCCTGGACCGGCCTTCTTGAGGAAGGCAGGTCCAGGGGCGCTGCCCCTGGCGGAGTTTGAGGCAGAGCCTCAACCTTGCTTCCGCCCCTCGCCCGCACCGTGACACACTCCCCCCATGCCGCGCCCCCCACCCGCCCGCCGTCCCGCCGGCCCCGCCCCCACCGCCGCGCGGCTGCACGACGCCGCCCTGCTGCACCTCTCCCGTTACGCCGCCACCGAGGCCGGCCTCCTGCGCGTGCTCGCCCGCCGCGTCGACCGCTGGGTCCGCGCCGCCGTCGACGAGGGCGCCGACCCCGACGCCACCCGCGCCGCCGCCGCCCGCGCCTGCGGCGACGCCGCCGAAATCGTCGCCAGGCTCGCGAAATCCGGCGTGGTCAACGACGCCGCCTACGCCGAGAGCCGCGCCCGCAGCCTCAGCCGCACCGGCCACTCCCGCCGCGCGATCGGCGCCCACCTCGCCGCCAGGGGCGTCCCCGCCGAACTCGCCCGCGCCGCGATCCCCGACGGCGCCGACGCGGAGCTGGCCGCCGCCGTCGCCCACGCCAAGCGCCGCCGCCTCGGCCCGTTCGCCACCCCCGGCGGGCCGCACGACCCCGAGCTTGGCGCCGCCGACGAGGACACGGACCCCGACGACGACGCCCCCGACGACGACCCCCGCGCCGCCGCCGCGCTGCGCCAGGCCCGCCACCGCCGCGTCCTCGCCGGCTTCGCCCGCGCCGGCTTCAGCCAGGACGTTGCCGCCCGCGTGCTGCGCCTGGATCGCGACACCGCCGAGCGCCTGCTGCACGACCTGCGCGCCCGCTGACCATGACCGCCAATCCTGCCCCCGCGCCCGCCCAGGCCTGGTCCGCCCCCGGCTACGCCGCCCACGCCCGCTTCGTCGCCGACCTCGGCGCGCCCCTGCTCGCCCTGCTCGACGCCCACCCGGGCGAGCGCGTCCTCGACCTCGGCTGCGGCGACGGCGCGCTCACCGCCCGCATCGCCGCCACCGGCGCCACAGTGACGGGCCTGGACTCCTCGCCCGCCCTGGTCGTCGCCGCCCGCGCGCTCGGCCTCGACGCCCGCCTCGGCGACGGCCAGCGCCTCGCCGACACCCTCGGCCGCGAGCCGCCCTTCGACGCCATCCTCACCAACGCCGCCCTGCACTGGATGCCCGACGCCGACGCCGTGATCCGCGGCATGGGCCGCGTCCTGCGCCCCGGCGGGCGCGTCGTCGGCGAGTTCGGCGGCCACGGCAACGTCGCCGCCATCGTCACCGCCCTGCACGCCGGCCTGCGCGCCCGCGGCCTGCTGCGCCCCGCGACCTTCCGCTGGTTCTTCCCCACCGCCGAGGCCTACGCCGCCCGCCTCGCCGGCAACGGCCTTGTCTCCCACGCCGTGACCCTGACGCCGCGCCCGACCGTCCTGCCCACCGGGATCGCCGGCTGGCTTGCCACCTTCGCCGCCCCATTCCTGCGCGATGTCGCCGATCCCGACATCCTGCTCGCCGAGGCCGAGGCCCTGCTCGCCCCGATCCTGCGCGACGAGACCGGCCGCTGGACCGCCGACTACGTCCGCCTCCGCTTCACCGCCACCCGGCCCTGAGGCGACGGCAATCGGGCGAAGCTTCTTGCTCAGAGTCCTCCCTGGGAGAGCAGCGCACCCACACTGCATCAGCACCGCTTGGAGATGACCGCCCTTTGAAGTGATTGGAGAAGCAGACAAGGTTGAGGCTCTGCCTCAAACTCCGCCAAAGGCAGGCCTTTGGAATCCATTACTTAAGTCAGGCCGGTCCAGGGGCGGCTCGCCTCCCGCCTTGAAGCAGGGGCGGGTCTGGGCGGTGCCTGCCAAAGGTTCCGACGGCCCTCTTGGATCGTTGGAAGGGCAGGCGGAGGGAGAACCCAGCCTTGCTTCCTGACAGGCCGACCATCGGGGTCCGTGGCCTCACCGCAGGTAGTACCGCCCCACCACCGCCCACACCACGCCGCCCAGCATCACCGCGCTCATCGCCGGCAGCACCAGCGCCACGCCCCGCGGCAGCACCGACCGTCCCGGCAGCGCCACCCCCAGCAGCAGCGCCACCGGCAGGAAGTAACGCCCCTGCACCCCCATCACCAGCCCGAGCCCGACCGGCGTCCACGTCAGGTACTGCACCGCGAACACCGCCCCGGACGACGCCAGCGCCACCCCGATCGCCGCCGCCCGCCCCGCCGTCCCGCCCCGACGCGATGGGCGCGCCACCGGCGCCGCAGACGCCAGCGCCCCCAGCAGCAGCGACGCCCACGCCACCCCGCGCACCCACGCCGGCAGCGCCAGGTCGAGCCACCCCAGCCGCCCGACGAACCCCTCCGCCAGCGCCGCGCCATGCACCTCGACCGTGCGCACCGCCACCTGCCACGCGCGCCCCGGCTCCGCCCACAGCCACGCCGCCTGCGCCGCAGGATCGGCCAGGCCGCCCTCGCTGCCGTTGACCAGCGCCCAATGCGCCGCCGCCGCCACCCACGCCAGCACGCACCCCGCCACCAGCGCCGCGCCCACGACCCGCGCCCTTCGCCCCACCGCGTCCGCCAGCAGCGGCAGCGCCGCCGCCGGCAGGTAGACGGGCCGCGCCATGCCCACCAGCGCCAGGCACGCGCACATCGCCCCGAACGCCGCCCCCGTCGCCCAAGCTCCCGTCGCCCAAGCCCCGCTCGCCCGCGCGCCCGCCGGCGCCCCGCGCAGCCGCACCAGCAGCGCCCCCGCCAGCCCCGCCACCGGCAGCAGCAGCGCGTCCTGCGACACCGCCGCCATCAGCGACAGCGCCATCGGCAGCGACAGCAGGCAGAACAGCAGCGGCGCCGCCCCGCCCCCGAGCGCCACCGCCGCGCCGCCCACCGCCACCGCCGCGAGCCCTCCGCACAGCCGCGCCAGGTGCAGCGTGCGCACCACCGGCATCCCGCCCACCCGCCCCGCGGCCAGCCCCGCCGCCGCCGGCAGGTAGAGGAACGGCGGATACACCGCCGTGTTGTCGAACGCCTGCCACCAGCGCTTGCCGCCCCAGCGCACCGTGTCGGCACGCCCGAACATCTCCGCAGTGGCGCGCACCTGCGGCTGGAACACCAACGGCTCGAACACCGAGTACACCGACAGCGCCCCGCCATCGAGCAGCCCGCCCGACGCCGGCCGCCCTGCGTCCGCGAAGCGCCGCCCCAGCAGCCCGCCCTGCTCCACCTGCTCGGCGCGCAGCACGTGCGCCAGTTCGTCCGGGTTCTGGAACGGCGGCGTCAGCCGCGCCAGCGCCAGCACCGCCACCAGGCCCAGCAGAAAATAGGCTGCCGACAGCACGCAGGGCAGGAAGGCCAGGGGCTCTGCCCCCCGTGCTTGAAGGAGGGGACCCCGCCAAAGGCTCGCCTTTGGAATCCAATATTTAAGAATCGGGATCAAAGGGTTCTTGGACCCTTTGCGGGTCTGGGCAGAGCCCAGCCTTGCTTGCTTCCTGGCGCCATTCCGCACCAAACCAACCCACGCAACGCACGAAAAGGCGGCCAGCAAACGCCGCCTTCCGTTGCTGGCGTCAGATGAACGCCTTGAGCACGAGGGAGGCAGTCCCTGCCACAATCACGCCCACCATCCACTTCAGAACCTTCAGGTCGCTCTCGATATTGGCGAACCTGCGATCATTGTCCGCCACAACGATCGCGGCACTCCGCGCCTTGGCTTCTGTCGCTCCCGCCTCGATCAGGGCGTCGTAGAGTTCGGCAACCATCGTCGACATGGCGCGATCCTGAGAACGGCGCGCTCGATGCACGCCACATCAGATTTAGGACAAACACTGAAAGATGTCAAGCGTTCTGCAACGCCTGTTCCCGAACAGCCGGTGTTCATTCAGAAATTCTACCCGTTCTATCAACTCTATACTTGGACACACGACTCGATCCTGAGGACTGGAAAAGTCGTGGACACTGCGTCACCCTATCGCACTGTACTCTGACGGCGGCGAGCGCGCCGCCAGGATGCGCGCGGCCGGAGACAACCCGGAGCCCACCGCTCGCTTTCCTCAGTGCGCCTCCGCCCAGCTCCGCCCCTGCCCCGTCTCGACGACCAGCGGCACGGACAGCACCACCGCCGCCTCCATCACCCGCTTCGCCACCGCCGCCATCGCCGCCGCCTCGTCCACGGGCGACTCGAACAGCAGCTCGTCATGCACCTGCAGCAGCATCCGCGACGCGAGCCCCGCCTCCGCCATCGCCGCCGGCAGCCGCACCATCGCCCGCTTGATCACGTCCGCCGCCCCGCCCTGCAGCGGCGCGTTGATCGCCTGCCGCTCCGCCCCCGAGCGGCGCTGCATGTTGCGGTCCGCGATGCCCTGCACCCAGCAACGCCGCCCGAACGGCGTCGTCACGTAGCCGCGCCTGCGCGCCTCCTCCTTGGTCCGCTCCATGAAGTCGCGGATGCCCGGGTAGCGCTCGAAATACGCCGCGATGTACGTCCGCGCCTCCCCCGGGTCGATGCCGAGCTGGCGCCCCAGCCCGAACGCGCTGATCCCGTAGATGATGCCGAAGTTGATCGCCTTGGCCCGCCTGCGCGTCTGCGCGTCCATCTGCGCCATCGGCACGCCGAACACCTCGCTCGCGGTGCGCGCATGGATGTCCTGCCCGGTCGCGAAGGCGTCGCGCAGCGCCGGGATGTCCGCCACATGCGCCAGCAGTCTCAGTTCGATCTGGGAATAGTCCGCGCTCACCAGGACATGCCCGTCCGCCGCCACGAACGCACGCCGTATCCGCCCGCCCTCTTCCGTCCGGATCGGGATGTTCTGCAGGTTCGGATCGTTCGACGACAGCCGCCCCGTGCTCGTCGCCGTCATCGCGAAGCTGGTATGGACCCGCCCTGTCCCCGGGTCCATCTCCGCGACCAGCGCGTCCGCGTACGTCGACTTCAGCTTGGCGATCTGGCGCCACTCCAGAAGCCGCGTCGGCAGCTCCAGCCCCTGCTCCGCCAGCGTCTGCAGCGCCACCACGTCCGTGCTCCAGGCGCCAGTGGGCGTGCGCTTGCCGCCAGGCAGCTTCATCTCGTCGAACAGGATCTCCCCGAGCTGCTTCGGACTGCCCAGGCTGAACGGACGCCCGGCGAGCGCGCGCACCTGCGCCTCCAGCGCCGCCATCCGCTCCCCGAAATCGATCGACATCCGCCGCAGCTCGTCGCCGTCGACGCGGATGCCCGCCGCCTCCATGCGCGCCAGCACCGCCACCATGCGCCGCTCGACCTGCTCGTACAGCGCGAGCGCCCCGTGCACCCGCAGTCCCGGCCGCAGCGCGTGCCACAGACGCAAGCTCGCGTCCGCCGCCTCGCCTGCGTACGCCACGACCTTGCCCGACGGCGACTGCGCCAGGGGCAGCCGCGCCCGCCCCGTGCCCGTGACCTCGTCGAGCGGGATCGTCGCGTGCCCGAGATGCAGCCGCGCCAGCTCCTCGATCCCGTGCCCGTGCCGCCCCGCGTCCTGCGCGTAGGAGATCAGCGCCACGTCGTCGACCGGCGCCACCTCGCCCACCCCCTCGCGCCCCAGCAGCAGCAGCGCCGCCTTGGCGTTGTGCATCACCTTGAGCACGGCGGGATCGCCCAGCAGCCCGCCGAGCGCGGCAAACACCTCCGCCGCCCCGAGCTGCCCTGCGTCGAGCTGGCCGGCACCAAGCTGCCCTGCCTCGCCCGCCGCCACCGTGGGCAACGCCGC
>CAXSES010000152.1:4499-7442 GCA_964236225.1 uncultured Acetobacteraceae bacterium | reverse complement strand
CCCCCCTGGACCGGCTTTACTTAGGGAAGGCGGTCCAGGGGACCTTCCCCTGGCGGAGTTTGAGGCAGAGCCTCAATCTTGCTTCCCCTGACCCGCGCTCTTCCGCCTGGCGTTCGCACTCGCTTAACGGCTCGCGGCTAGGATGGGCCGACCTTGTCCGGGAAGCCTGCCCCATGCGCCAAGCCTGCGGCACGATGTCGCGCTCGCTCCAGCGTCGCCTTGCCGCCCTGGCCGTGAGCCGGCTGTGGCTGCTGAGCGCGCTCACGGTCGGCTTCATCGCCGTCATGGCGCTGACGTCGGTCGTCGGCTTCGTGTTCAGCAGCGGGCGCGAGGCCAGGCTGACCGACTACCGGGTCGTCTCGCGCGACGTCCGCGGCCTGCAGCAGGGGCTGATCGACGCGGAGACCGGGGTGCGCGGCTTCGTGCTGGCAGGCCGCGTCGATTACCTGGAGCCTTACTTCCACGGCCTCCAGGTGCTCGACGAGCGCGGGCCCCGGCTGCTCCCTGGCCTTGATGAGTATGCGGCCCGGACCGGCCTGTCCGCTGAGCCGATGGTGGTGACCCGCCGCATCGCCGAGCTGCGCAGGATCTGGGCCGACGTGGTGACGCTGGCCGGCAGCCGCGATCCGCTTGCGGCGCAGGGCGTGCTTCAGGAGCGCGGGCAGAAGCGGGTCATGGACGAGTTGCGCGGCTTCATCGGCGCCTACCTCGATCACCGCGTCGCCGAGTCCGAGAGGCAGGACGGGCGCCTCGCGCGCGTGCGGACCCTGCTTCTCTGCATCGACCTCAGCGGCGCGCTGATCGCCATCGCCGCCCTGACCCGCTCGTTCCGCCGCACCATGCGCGAGACCCGTCAGCGCGAGGTCGCGATGGCGGAGAGCGCGCGGACCACCCTGCGCGTCGAGCAGCTGTTCGGCATGACCAGCCTGCTGCAGAGCGCGCCCGACCGGCAGGACGCCAACGAGGTGCTGCGCGCCACCGCCGTCCGACTGCTGCCAGGCCACAGCGGCCGGCTCTACGTGTTCAACAACTCCCAGGACCGTCTCGAGCTGTCCACCGCCTGGGGGCGGCCCGCGGCGGCGGCGGCGCCGCAGGAGTGCTTCGCGCCGCAGGAGTGCTGGGCGATGAAGGGCGGCAAGCCGCACCTGAACCTCGACGACCCGGAGGCGCTGCGCTGCCGCCACCCCCTGGAGGAGGCCGCCTCCCTGGAGATCCCGATGGCCGCCGGCGGCCAGGTGTACGGGCTGCTGGTGATCGGACCCGGGGAGCACGGCGACGCCGCCGCGGCGCTGGGCAGGGCGCGGCCCGCGGCGATGGCGCTCGCCGATGCCATGTCGCTGGCGCTGTCGAGCATGGCGCTGCGCGACCAGCTGCGGAACCAGGCGATCCGCGACCCGCTGACCGGCCTCTACAACCGCCGCTTCCTGGACGAGACGCTCGAGCGCCTCAGCCTGGACGCCCGCCGCCGCAAGGTCCCGCTCGCGGCGATCATGATCGACCTCGACCACTTTAAGCGGCTGAACGACCAGCATGGCCACGCGGCCGGCGACACGGTGCTGCGCAACGTCTCGCTCGCGATCCTCGCCATGCTGCGCACCACGGACATCGCCTGCCGCTACGGCGGGGAGGAGCTTGCGGTGCTGCTGCCGGACTGCCCGCTGGAGATGGCGCTGGCCAAGGCCGAGCAGTTGCGCGCCGCCATCGCCGGCCTCCCCCCCGGGCCGAGCGGCGCCACCATCACCGCCTCGCTCGGCGTCTCCGTCATCCCCGACGCCTGCAGCACCGCCGCCGGGCTGCTGAGCAGCGCCGACGGCGCGCTCTACAAGGCCAAGAAGAACGGCCGCAACCGCGTGGAGCAGGCGGGCCTCCCGGCCCTTGCGCCGGACGGGACCTGCGAGGCGCCGCGGCCGGTGCTGGCCTGGCCGTCCCCCGCCGCGAGCGAGGACACCCGGGTCGACCAAGCCGTCCCGGCCTGACTCCGGGCAGTGCGTCGGCTTGCCCGGTGTCGCCGCAGCCAGGCGAGGCAGGCAGCAAGGTTGAGGCTCTGCCTTGAGCATGGGCCTCGAACTCCGCCAAAGGACAAGCCCTCTGGAAAAATCCACCTAGGTGGCGCCGGTCCAGGGCGGCTCGCCCCGCCTTAGAGCAGGGGCGGGTCCAGGGCAGAGCCCTGGCCTTGCTTGCTGCCTGACAGCCGTGGGTCCCGCTCAGGGCTGACCCACTGTCTCCTGCCCGTGCCGCTTGACAGCCCCTGCTCCCGGGTGCGCCATCCCCGCCGTGCCCCAGCTTTCCTTGCAGACCCCGTTCGGCGCCCTCACGCTTTCCGAGGAGGACGGCGCGCTGGTCGCCCTCGACTGGGGCTGGGGCCGCGACCAGGCCGGCACGCCCCTGCTTCGCCTGGCCCGCGACCAGCTCAACGCCTACCTCGACGGCGCGCTGCGGCGCTTCGACCTGCCGCTCCGCCCCGCCGGCAGCGACTACCAGCGCCGCGTGTGGCAGGCGCTCGCCGAGATCCCGTTCGGCGAGACCCGCACCTACACGCAGCTCGCCGCGGCCGCCGGCGGCTCGGCCCGCTCCGTCGGCCGGGCCAACGGCCTCAACCCCCTACCAATCATCGTCCCCTGCCATCGCGTGGTGGCGGCGCGCGGCCTGGGCGGCTACTCCGGCGCGGAAGGCCTGGACACCAAGCGCGCGCTGCTGGCGCTGGAGACCGCCGCCTGCGCGCGCGCCGAGATCCCGACATCGCCGGCATCCCGGCCCGCCGTGGCGTGAGGTCCCGTCCTGACCGATCCCGGGGAGTGGCCCGCTTCCTGCGAAGCGTCCTGCAGGGGATCGCATGCCCCGCAGCCCGGCCTAAAACCCATCGTGCCCGGTCCCGTCGTGCCCGATTCCGTCGTGCCGCAACCAAACGTGCCCAACTCGAACGTGGCCAACTCGAACGTGGCC
>CAXSES010000152.1:0-4399 GCA_964236225.1 uncultured Acetobacteraceae bacterium | reverse complement strand
CGAACGTGCCCAACCCGAACGTGACGGAGCTTGCATGACCAAGGCCATCCGCATCCACGCCCATGGCGGCCCAGAGGTGATGCGCTGGGAGGACGTGCCGACGCCGGAGCCCGCCGCCGGCCAGGCCCTGATCGCGCAGGAGGCGGTCGGGCTGAACTACATCGACGTGTATTTCCGCACCGGGCTGTACAAGGCGCCGTCGATGCCTCTGGTCATCGGCATGGAGGGCGCCGGCACCGTGCTGTCCGTCGGGCCGGGCGTGGGCACGGTCAAGGCCGGCGACCGCGTGGCCTATGCCGGCCCGATCGGCGCCTACGCGGCCAGGCGGGTGATCGCCGCCGACCGGCTGGTGGCGCTGCCGGACGCCATCGACTTCCCCACCGCGGCGGCGATGATGCTGCAGGGCCTGACCGCGCAATACCTGCTGCGCCGCACCCACCGCGTGCAGCCCGGCGACACGGTGGTGGTCCATGCGGCCGCCGGCGGCGTCGGCCTGATCCTGTGCCAGTGGGCGCGCCACCTGGGCGTGCGGGTGGTCGGCGTGGTGTCCACGGAGGCCAAGGCGGAGCTGGCGCGCGAGCACGGCGCCACCCACGTCGTGGTCGGCACCGACAGCCTCGCCGCCGAGGTCCGCCGCATCACCGACGGCGCCATGGTCCCCGTGGTCTACGACAGCGTCGGCCGCGACAGCTTCGCCCCCAGCCTGGACTGCCTGGCCCCGCTCGGCACCATGGTCTCCTTCGGGAATGCCTCCGGCCCGGTGCCGCCGGTCGACCTGTCCCTGCTCACCAGCAAGGGCAGCCTGTTCCTCACCCGCCCCACGCTGGCCACCTACACCGCCAAACGCTCCGACCTGGAGGCGATGGCGGCCGAGCTGTTCGAGGTGGTCGCCAGCGGCGCGGTGCGGGTCCGCATCAACCAGACATGGGCGTTGAGCGAGGCCGCCGAGGCGCACCGCGCGCTGGAGGCCAGGCAGACCACCGGGAGCACCGTGCTCATCCCCTGAGAGGCCGGGCCTGCCTCCCGGCGGCCCGGGCGGAGCGCTGGAACCCCCGGGCGGTTGGCTCCTCCGACGGTCCGGGAAGGAAGGCCAGGGGCTCTGTCCCCCGTGCCTGAAAGCGGGGACCCCGCCAAAGGCTCGCCTTTGGAAACCACGACTTGAAGCAGGATTTTTCCCCCCTATGCTCCATACCCACGTGAAGACGTGGACTGATCAACTCGTTACCTAATATGATCCTGTTCTAAGTTGCGCCGGGTCCAGGGGCGGCTCGCCCCTGGCGGGTCTGGGCAGAGCCCAGCCTTGCCTGCCTGGGCGCCCGTCGCATTCAGCCGCCGGCATGAAACCGGCCGCCCCACGCCTGTCTGCAACCTGTGCGGTAACATCTCTGATTTGACTCAACTTGCGGGTGGAACTGTGCCAGCGTCCGTCGCGGCGCGCGGCCCCGCTATCGATCGAGCACGAGCGTCGTCCGCCCGCCGCGCCCTGCCGGACCGAGGCCGACCAGGCGTAGGCACGCCGCCGCCCCGGCCAGGTCCGCGTCCAGACAAGAAACCAGACGGGAGATCACGACCATGCGCCACCATCGACACCTGGCCGCCGCGTCCGCCCTGGCGGGCCTCGTGGCCGCCTTCCCCGCCCGCGCCGCGCCGGCTGCGCTGAGCGAGCCGCTGCTGCCCGCCCCGGTCGCGTCCGGCCTGAGCGTGGAGCTGCGCGACTTCGCCACCCTGCCCCGCCACGCGGATGGCGGCGCGGCGCGGGTGCAGTTCCTCTGCGCGGCGCCCGACAGGACGCGCGACCTGTTCGTCACCGACGAGGCCGGGATCATCTACCGCGTGGGCGCGGACGGGTCGGCGGTCACGCCCTACCTCGACCTGCGCACGCAGCCGATCTCGCTGATCTCGCCCACCAGCGAGGAGGGCCTCGTCGGCCTGGCGTTCCACCCGAACTTCGCGGGCAGCCCGTCGCTGCCCGGGTACGCGAAGTTCTACACGGCGTACAGCGCGGACCGCAGCAGCGGCACGCCCGACTTCCTCGCCGACGATGACGGCGACCACCACCAGGTGATCCGCGAGTGGACCGCCGCCAACCCGCTGTCCCGGACGTTCAGCGGCACCTCGCGCGAGGTGCTGCGCGTCGGCAAGTACGCCTCCAACCACAATGGCGGCGTGATCCGCTTCGACCCCAACGCGAGGCCCGGGTTCCTCGACTACGGCAACCTCTACATCGGCCTCGGCGACGGCGGCGGGGGCAACGATCCGCGCGGCAATGGGCAGAACCTCGCCAGCCCGCTCGGCAAGATCCTGCGCATCGACCCGCTCGCCGGGGCGAACGGCGCGCGCTACACCATTCCGGCCGACAACCCGTTCCGCGCCCTGGGGGGCGCCGCGCCGCTGGTCTGGGCGTACGGGCTGCGCAACCCGCAGCAGTTCAGCTTCGAGGCGGGGCGCCTGGACCGCATGTTCATCGACGACATCGGCCAGAACCAGGTCGAGGAGGTCGATGCGGGGCGGCGCGGCGCCAACTACGGCTGGCAGCAGCGCGAGGGCACCTTCGCGACCGGCGCCTCCATCGGCAGCGCGGGCGGCAAGGACGACTACGGCGCCTATGCCCTGCCGGCGAACGACTCGCCCAATGGGTTCACCTACCCCATCGCCGAGTACGACCACGGCGATCCCGCGCGCGACGGCGGCAGCGTGAGCGCCGGGATCGGCAGCGGCTTCGCCTACCAGGGCAGCGCCGTGCCAGCGCTGGGCAACGCCTACGTGTTCGCGGACTTCGTGCAGGGGCGGCTGTTCGCGATCAGCACCGGCCTGCTGCCGGCCCGGGCGCGGCAGGTGTACTCGCTCGCCCTCTACTACGCGGGGACACGCTACGACTCGCTGAGCGGGTCGCCGATCGGCGAGGGCGGGCGGTCCGACCTGCGCCTGGGCACGGACGCGAACGGCGAGCTGTACGCGCTGCTGAAGGGGCCGGGCGCGATCTACCGGATCGTGGCGCACCCCTGAAGCAGGCAAGGTTGAGGCTCCGCCTCAAACTCCGCCAGGGGGAGCCCCCCTGGACCGGCTTGACTTAGGTTGCGCCGGGTCCAGGGGGGGCTCCCCCCCGGCGGGTCTGGGGGGCTGGCCGAAGGTTCCGGTGGCCCGCCTGGGCCATTGGGAGGGGCAGCGGAGGGGGAGCCCAGCCTCGACTGCCTGCCTCCTACTCCTCGACCGCCCGCTTCTCCAGCCCGTCGAAGTAGCGCGCGACCTCGGGCGACGCGCCGCCGAGGTGCAGGTATTCCTTGTTGCACGCCGCGATCTCCTGCAGGCCGTCCACGTCGAGCATCCTGAGCATCCTGTGCTCGATCGCGATCAGGTTCTGCTCGCGGAACTCGCGCAGCACCCGGTTGACGTGCACCGGGGTCAGGCCGAGCGCGTCGCCCAGCTCGGTCTGGGTGAGCGGCAGGTGGAACTTCTCGTTGTCCGCCAGCCCGATCGCCGAGTGGCGCCAGAGCAGCTCGCACAGCAGGTAGGCGATGCGGCCGCGGGCGTCGCGCCGGCCCAGGGAGACGATGCGCTCGCGCAGCATCGACTCCTCCTGGAGCGAGCTCCACCACAGGGCCGCGGAGATCCTGGGCCTTGTCGCGAAGGTCTCCATCAGGGCCGCGCGCGCGATCGGCGACACGCGCACCGTGGTGATGGTGGCGATCGAGTGGTCCATTGTCTTGAGCAGGAACACGTGCGGGTCGCACAGATCCCCGGGGATCAGGAACGTCATGATCTGGCGCCGCCCGTCCGGAAGGTTGCGGTAGCGCACCGCCATGCCCTCCTGCACCAGCATCACCGAGCGCGGCATCACGCCCTCGCAGGCGATGTCGGTGTCGGGGCGGAACACCTCCTCCGTGGGGGCGAGGGCGGCGAGCACCTCCCGGTCGGAGTCGGACAGCGGAACGAACAGGGAGAGCTTGCGGGCAAGGCTGCCGAGGCCGGGGTGCGACGCCGATGTGCTGTCGTGTCGCTGGACGGATCGGGCCATGGCTTGTGTCCGCTGGACTTTACCGGTTGAGGGGTCGGCCTGGCCCGCGCTTCTACGCTTGGTTGCACGCGGCGGTCATGCCGCCAGGGCCGGAGGAGGCCGGCTGGCACGCTACACCACAACGATTCGTCCTGTCTCCCGCCCGATCCCGTTCATGTCCCGGTGCGCGCGGGGATCGCCGACGCGGCGGACAGGCTCTGCGCGACCGCGCGCAGCAGGATGATCGAGGCGACGCTGACCAAGGCGCGCTCGCTGTCGCCGGCCATCTCGCGCTTGACCTCGATGACGCCCTCGATCGCGTCGGCGACCTGCTCCGCGCTGACGAGGTCCCGCTCGACCAGGAGGCAGGCGAGGCTTTCGCAGAGCATCAGCGCGGCCTGGCCG
>CAXSES010000151.1:4674-7449 GCA_964236225.1 uncultured Acetobacteraceae bacterium | reverse complement strand
TAAGTGTTGGTTTCCAAAGGTGAGTTTTTGGCGGGGGTCTCCTGTCTTCAGGCAGGGGGCAGAGCCCCTGGCCTTGCCTGCCTGGCCGTTGTCGCCCGGCCCTCAGCTCCGCCCGTAGGTGTCCTCGATGCGCACGATGTCGTCCTCGCCCAGATAGGACCCGGACTGCACCTCGATCAGCGTCAGGGGAATGCGCCCCGGGTTCTCCAACCGGTGCACGCAGCCCAGCGGCAGGTAGATGCTCTCGTTCTCGCGCAGCATGACCTGCTCCTGGTCGCGCACCACGAGCGCTGTGCCGGAGACGACGACCCAGTGCTCCGCGCGGTGGAAGTGCTTCTGCAGGCTGAGCTTCTCGCCCGGCTTGACCACGATGCGCTTGACCTGGAAGCGCTCGCCCTGGATCAGGCTCTCGTAGAAACCCCAGGGACGGTAGCTCATGTTGTGCGCCGTCGCCTCGTGGCGGCCCGCGGCACGCAGCCGGCTCACGATCGTCTTGACGTCCTGCGCGCGGTCGCGGTGCATCGCCAGCACCGCGTCCTCGGTGGTGACCACGATCACGTCCTTCAGCCCGACCACCGCGGTCAGCATCCCGTCCGAGCGCGCGTAGCAGCACTCCGCCCCCTCCAGGATCACGTCGCCGACGCTGACGTTGCCGTGGGCGTCCTTCTCGCCCAGGTCCCACAACGCGCTCCAGGAGCCGACGTCGGACCAGCCGAGGTCGGCGGGCACCACGGCGGCGCGCTCCGTGCGCTCGGCCACCGCGTAGTCGAGGCTGATGTCGGGGCAGGCGGCGAACGCCTCCGGGTCGAGGCGGATGAAGTCGAGGTCGCTGTGCCGCGCGTCCACGGCGCGGCGCACCGCGTGCAGCACGTCCGGGGCATGGCGCGCCATCTCCTCCAGCAGGGTCTCTGCGGTGAACACGAACATGCCGGAGTTCCACAGGAACCGCCCGGTCTTCACCATCTGCGCCGCTGTCTCGGCGTCCGGCTTCTCGATGAAGCGGGCGAGCAGGTGCACGCCCGCCACGTCCTCGAGCATCTCGCCGACCTCGATGTAGCCGTAGCCGGTCTCGGCGCGGTTGGGCTTCATGCCGAAGGTGACGATGCGCCCGGTCTGCGCCGCCTCGACCGCCAGGCCCAGGGCCTTCGCCAGCGCCTCGTGGCGCGAGATCGACGCGTCGGCCGCCATCATCCACAGCACCGCGCCGGGGTCCTCCTGGGCCACCAGCAGGGCGGCGGCGGCGATCGCGGGGGCGGAGTTGCGGCCCGCCGGCTCCAGCACGATGCGGGCGCGGGCGAAGCCGGCCGCGCGCATCTGCTCGGCGATCAGGAAGCGGTGCTCGTGGTTGCACACCACGATCGGCGGCTCGAAGCGGTCGCCGGCGCCGCGCAGCGCGGTCTCCTGGAGCAGCGAGCGGTCGGAGATCAGCGGCCAGAGCTGCTTGGGGAAGCTCTCGCGCGACACCGGCCACAGCCGGGTGCCGGAGCCGCCGGACAAGATCACCGGGACGATGCGGACCCCCGGGCGCGCGGGGCCGGCGGATCGGGGATCGGGGGCGCTGCGCCCAAGGTCGCCTCGCCCGAGGTCGCCTCGCCCAAGATCGGGGCCTGCAAGGTCGGGGCTGGTCAGGGTCGGTGTCATGCGATGTTCCGTATGGCGGCCGTGCCCGGCAGGGCACGCAGGAAGCGCGTGGGTGCCAGCGGGCACGCGGGCGGGCGACCTCGCCGGGACTGGCGCCCGGGTGGCCCGACCCACCATGGCCCGCGACGGCGGCGGTGGCCATACGCGAGCGGACCCTCGCGGACGACCCGCCCCTCGTTGTATCCCCGCGCTGCTTTACGGGACGTGAACCCCGGCGCTTCGTCCCGCGCCGGGCGACACGCGGCACGTCACGCCTGCGCCACCGGCGGACACGGGCCAGCGGGCAAGATTGTGCCTCTTCCCGGCGGGCCGCTGGAAGCTCCGGGCAGCGATGCCCGGACCCGCCAAGGACTCCTCCTTCAGGCATCGGGCCTCTGGAAGCCAGCCCCTCGAGAAAGCGGGTTTCCAATGCAAGCCCTCGGCTCCGTCCACAAGCGGAGCCCTGGCCTTGCCTGCACGCCCGTGCGAGCCCTTGCCCACCCACGCGCGTGCGGCCGTGTGGGCCAGAGGGGACGAGCGATGCGCGATCCGGTCACGACTCCCCTGCCGCTGGCCGCAGCGCTGCTGGCGGCGCTTGCGGGCTGTGCGGCGCCCTCGCGCCCGGTCACGGTGGCCACCGCCCTGCACGAGCTGCAACGCCAGCTCCAGGCCGCCGGCGCGGTGAGCGCCACCGGCGCCGGCCCGGCGCGCTTCGCCGCCGCCGCCCGCGCCTCCCAGTGCGAGGTCCGCGCCGCCGACCCCGTGGTGCCGATCCTCACCCACGAGATCACCGTCGGCCTGTCCGGCAGCTTCACCGCCACCGGCAGCTTCGCCGTCGGACCGCCCGCGACCGGCGGCCCGCCGTTCGGGCTCAGCGGCGGGCTGACCCGCGCCGAGACCCAGGCGCTCACCCTGCCGCTGACCTTCGCCGCGCTGTCGGAGCTGCCCGACGTCGTGGCGGCGCAGCGCTCCACCCTGTTCACGGGGCTGCCGGCCGCTTCCCGCCGCGCCGCGATGCGCCACCTGCTCGCCGAGCGCGACACCTTGCGGGCCCAGACCCGCGCCCTCGTCGCCGGCTACGATCCCGCCCTCTGCCCCGGCCCGCCGCCGGCTGCGCCTGGCCCATGACGCCCGCCGGCGCCTGGCCCATGGACG
>CAXSES010000151.1:0-4574 GCA_964236225.1 uncultured Acetobacteraceae bacterium | reverse complement strand
GAACCGGGCGTCGGCGGGCGGACCACCCGCCCGGCGCCGTGGATGATCCATGCGCGCCGGCCCGCACGCGGGACGACGGCCTGGCGCCGCGTCGCCGTCCGCCGTGGACACCATGCCGCCGCCAGCCCATACACGGCCGCCCGACGCCGCGTCGCGCCAAGCTGCGTCGCGCCTGGGCCGTTCCGGGCAGCCTCGCCCGGATCGCGGCCATGGGCGGCGGCCCGGCTGCGGGAGCGCCGCCGCGGCATCCGCGCCCCAGGCTCCGCCTGAGCAACCCCTTGCCCCGCCTGGGCACCCCTTTCCTGGAACGCCCGCCAATGTCCGGATCTGCCGCCGGAGGAACCAACCTCCATCCTTGTTTCGTCCCCTCCGGTCCGTGGCGTCGATGAGCGGCGTCCCGATGCGCGACCGCGCCGCGAACCTCGCGTCCGGCGTCCGGTTTCTGGCCCGCGCGCTCGGGTCGCGCTACACGCCGCTGCTGGCGCAGGTCGTGGTCACTCGGCGCTGCAACCTGGCCTGCGGCTATTGCAGCGAGTTCGACAGCCACTCGCCCCCGGTGCCGCTGGCGACCCTGCTCGCCTGGGTCGATCACCTGGCGTCGCTGCGCACCGCGTCGATCACCCTGACCGGCGGCGAGCCGCTGCTGCACCCGGAGCTGGACCAGGTCGTGCGCGCCGCCCGCGCCCGCGGCATGATCGTCACGATGATCACCAACGGCTTCCGGCTCACGCGCGGCTGGATCGACCGGCTCAACGACGCCGGGCTGCAGGGCATGCAGATCAGCGTCGACAACCTCGAGCCCGACGACGTCTCGATGAAGAGCCTGCGCTCCGTGGAGGGCAAGCTGGCGCTGCTCGCGGAGCACGCGCGGTTCAAGGTCAACGTCAACTCCGTGCTCGGCCTCAGCGACGCGCGCACCCAGGACGTGGTCACGGTGGCAGAGACGGCGGCGCGTTACGGCCTGCAGCACTCGGTCGGCGTGCTGCACGACGACACCGGCGTGCTCAAGCCGCTGAGCGCGGCGCAGATGCGGGCGTACGCGCAGGTGACGCGGATCTCGCCGTCGCTGGTGCACGGGCTGAACTACCGGCTGTTCCAGCGCAACCTGATGCACGGGCGGGCCAATGACTGGAAATGCCGGGCCGGGGCGCGCTACCTCTACGTCGCGGAGGACGGGCGGGTGCACTGGTGCTCGCAGCAGCGCGGGTATCCGGGCATTCCGCTGCTCGACTACACGCGCGAGGACATTCGGCGCGAGTTCCACACCGAGAAGTCGTGCAGCCCGACCTGCACGCTGAGCTGCGTGCACCAGATGAGCATGTTCGACCGGTATCGGGGCCGACAGGCGGCGCCGGCGGCGGTGGGCTGAAGGCAGCGGAGGCAGGAAGCAAGGTTGAGGCCCGCCCTCAAGCACTGGGCCTCGAACTCCGCCAGAGGCAGGCCTCCGGAATCCCCTTCCTAAGTAAATCGGTGTCCAGAGGCCTTGGCCTTTGGCGGGTCTGGGCAGAGCCCAGCCTTGCCTGCTGCCTTTCTCCCATACACGAACAGCCCCCCGTAGAGCGCCGCCGTCGCCGCCACGACCAGCCCAACCTGCACCGCAGGGCCGCCGCCGACCGCCCGCCGTGCCGCCGTAACGCAGGCGGCCATGACGGCGATGCCCGCGGCCGGCGCCGCGAAGGCGCGGGTAAAAGCGGCGGCGGGGATGGCCCAGTCGCGCTTCAGGTAGCGCGCGCCCCAGGCCAGCAGCAGCGGGTAGATCGCCAGCCAGACGGCGGCGGTGGCGACGATCCCGGCCCGGGCCGGCACAAGGAGGCCCGCGAGCACGACGCCGGCGGCCAGCAGCAGCAGCATCGTGGCGGACAGGCGGGCGGCGGTGCCAGGGCGCCCGGAGGCGATCAGCACGGCGGCGAGCGGCTGGGAGAGGGCGCGCAGCAGGGCGGCGGCGGCCAGCAGGCGGAGCGGGGCGGCGGCGGCGGCGTAGCTGTTGCCGGCGTGGTCGTGGAGCAGGGCGGTCAGAGGGCCGGCGGCGAGCACGAGGGCGGCCATCAGGGGCGCGACCAGGGTGGCGCTCCTGGCGAGCGCCCAGGCCAGGATCTCGGCGACCTGGCTCCTGGCCTGGGCGACGCGGGCGAGGACCGGCAGGGCGGTGCGGTTGACCAGGGTGGCGATGGCCATCGCGGGCTCCATGGCGATGTCGAAGGCGACGCGGTAGAGCGCGAGCTGGCCAGCGCCGTAGAACCAGCCGATCAGCAGGTAGTCGACGTTGCGAAACATCTGCTCGGCGATGTTGGCCGCGGCCGCGCGCAGGCCGAAGCGGGCCAGGGGCAGGATCAGCGCAAGGCGGGCGCGCAGGCGCGGGCGGAACGGGCGGGCGAGCTGGGCGCCGAGCAGCGTGTAGAGGCCGCTGGCGGCGTAGCCCCCGACCAGCGCCCAGGCGCCCGCGCCCGAGGCGCCCAGCGCCAGGCGGGTCAGGGCGGAGGCGGCGGTGGCGCACACGCCCACGGTGGCGATGCGCTCGTACTGCAGGTGGCGGTTCATCAGGGCGAGCGGGATCACCGCGCAGGCGACGAGCGGCTGCTTGGCGGCGACGGCGAGGAAGTAGCCGCCCATCCCGGCCACGCCGTAGAGCGCCGCGATCCAGGGCGCGGCCAGCAGGGTCAGGCCGGCGACCACCGCCGAGGCGCCGAGGACATACCAGAACAGCGTGTCGAGCTGGAGGCGGGAGGCGGAGCGCGCCTGGATCAGGGCCTCGCCGGTACCCAGGCCGTTGAGCGCCTCGACGATCATGCCGACCGAGATCACCAGCGAGGCGACGCCGACCTGCTGCCTGGTCAGGGTGAGCAGCAGGACCAGGGTGGTCGCGAAATCGACGATCTTGGCGGCGACGGTCGCGCCGGCGAGCCAGTTGAAGCCCTGGCCGAGACGCTGGCGGGGGCTAGCCATGCGGGGGCGCGCGGCGGCGGGGGCGCGCGGGCCTAGTCGCCTGCGGCCTCGGGGAGCAGGCGGCCGGAGAGCGGGGCTGCGGGGAGCGGAGCGTCGGGAGGCAGGGTCCTGGGGAACGGGGCGAGAGGCGCGAGCTGGCCGGGCGGCAGCACCCAGGACCGCGCGCGGACGAGGTGCGCCAGCCAGCGCCAGGACTGTCGCACCCAGGCGCCGTACTGCGCGCGGCTCCATCCCGTGCGGCGCGCCTGTGCTGGGTGGCGCCGCAATTCGGGCGGATGGGCTTCGGGCTGGCGCGCTTCGGGCAGGCGGGCCGCGAGGAGGTCGGCGATCGTGTGCGCACGGGCGTTCCAGGTGAGGGTGCGGCTGTCGTGCCGCGCCGCCGCGGCCAGTCGCGCGGCAAGCGCCGGGTCGCGCGCCAGAGCGGCGAGGCCGGCGGCCAGCGCGTCCGGGTCGTCCGGGGCGCAGAGCAGGGCGTTGTCGCCGTGACGCAGGACCTCGCGGATGTCGGGCGTGTCGCCGGCCAGGATCGGGCGGCCGGAGGCCATGTAGAGGAACAGCTTGAGCGGCAGCACAGTGGAGCCGAATTCCGCCAGCGGCTTCCACGACGGCGGGATCAGCAGCACGTCGGCGGCGAAGATGTAGCGCCCCAGCGTCTCCGCGGGCTGCCAGCCGGCGATGCGGATGTTGGCCACGTCGCGCGCCATCGCCTCGATCGGGCCGTCGCCCTGGGAACCGACCAGGAGGAACAGGTGGTCGGGCAGGCGCCGCGCCGCCTCGACCACGAGCGCCAGGCCCTTCTTGTGGTTGAGCCGTCCGGTGTAGACGACCGTGCGCCTGGCGGGGTCGAGGCCGAGCCGGCGCCTGGCGTCCTGCGCCGCGACGGGGGATTGCAGGCGGGAGGGCTCGAAGCCGTTGCGCACGCAGCGCAGCTTGTCCTCGGCGACGCCGATGCCGCGGTAGCGCTCGCGCGTGTAGTCGGAGTGGCAGATGTTGACCAGGAAGCGGCGGTGGCCGAGCAGGCGGTGGAGGAGGAACTGCAGCGGCGGGATCTGCGCGGGCCAGGGACGGTAGTGGTCGAACGCCACGCGCTGGCCGAACAGCAGCGCCATCCAGGCGACCCACAGGTTGCGCGTGTAGACCAGGTCGGCCTCGCGGAACTCGGGGCGCCACGGCAGGGTCAGGCCGCAGCACAGATGGCGCAGCGCCGCCGGCCGCAGCGGCGCGCGGGCGCGCACCACCGCCAGGCCGGCCTGGGCGGCGACCTCCGGGACGGACCCGGCGGGCAGGGGCACGTGCAGCCAGCAGCGCGATGCCAGCGGGGCCAGGTGGCGCGCGGTGGCGAGGAACACCTCCGCGTCCGCCTGGGGGCTCGGCAGGGGGTTCTCGAAGGCGAACAGGATCTTCATCGGAGAGCACGCGCACGCCGCGGGCAACGCAGAGCCATCAATGCCGAATCGCCCCGCCGCACCTGCGGCCGCGCGTGCTGTAGCGCGGCGAGGCCGTGGTGACCAGGGGCGCGGAGCTTGCGGCAAGGAGGCAAGGTTGAGGCCCCGCCTTCAAGCATGGGCCTCAAACTCCGCCAAAGGCAGGCCTTTGAAATCCACTTCCTAAGTAGGGCCGGTCCAGGGGGG
>CAXSES010000150.1:0-7449 GCA_964236225.1 uncultured Acetobacteraceae bacterium | reverse complement strand
AAGCCAATTACCGGGTCGGTGCCCCTGTGGTTCACGAGATCCTGGATCATTGGCCGCAATACGAGGATTGGATTCCGATGATCGGTCCTGATGCCAGCGGCCCTTGATGATGACCGGTTAGGCAAGCAAGGCTAGGGGCTCTGCCTCATAAGCGCTAGGATAGACCTGATTTGGATCGGATTGCCCTGCTTTCCGTGGCGGGTTTCGCAAGGTCTGTCGGTCTAAAAGGCTTTACCCTAGCGCTTATGGGGCCCTGCCTCCCGTCTGCACCTAGCTGCCGCGATAGGTGGAGTATGCGCCGGGACTGACCAGTAGCGGGACGTGGTAGTGCGCCTCGGGCTCGGAGATGCCGAAGCGGACCGGGACCACGCCCAGGAACGGCGGCTGGCCCGGCGCCGTGCCGGCGAAGTAGCGGCCGACGTCGAAGCGCAGCTCGTACTGCCCGGCCCGCAGCGGCGCGCCGTGCAGCAGCGGTCGGGCGGTGCGGCCCTGCGCGTCCGTGACGGCACTCGCCAGGGGCTCCGGCCGGTCGCCGCCGACCTCGAACAGCGCCACGGCGATCCCGGCGGCAGGCCGGCCCAGCGTGGCGTCCAGGACGTGCGTGGTCAGCGACCCGTGGACAGCGGGTGCGCCCGGGCCTTCAACCCTGTCCACCAGCCGGAGCCGGGTGATGTGGCCGATCTCCTCCAGCGCCGTCGCCCGCTCCGCCTCCGGCTCCAGCTCCACGCGGCGCCGGAACTGCGCGAGCAGCGAGGACCGGGTATGGCGGCGCACGCACACGATGAACGGGATGCCGAAGCGCGCGCCGTAGGCGGCGTTCAGCGCGGCGAGATCCTCCGCCGGCCGGTCGAGCCCCAGGGCGCGCTGCTCCGCCGTCGAGGCCTCGCCCAGGGCGCCGGCCAGCGCCGGGGACCCAGACAGCTCCGGGTGGCCGCGCAGGAAGGCGAGCACCTGTCCGGACGACGCGGCCCGCATTGCGTCCAGCATCGCCGCGTGCAGCGCCGCCACGGTGGCGAACGGCCGGGACTCGGCGGCCTGCCGCG
Organism: uncultured Acetobacteraceae bacterium; assembly: GCA_964236225.1. GTDB lineage: Bacteria > Pseudomonadota > Alphaproteobacteria > Acetobacterales > Acetobacteraceae > CAXSEF01. The sequence goes on along the minus strand of CAXSES010000150.1, from coordinate 6,406 downwards.
CCACCCAGGGCGCATCCTCGAACACGCCGTCCAGCGCGGCCGCGAAGTCCGGCGCGGGCATGGCGTTCAGGTCGTCGAGCGTCAGCGCCATCGCCCCGGTCTTCATCGCCCCGGTCCTTCCCCGTTCCGGCCTTGCCAAGCAACGCTCATGCCGCCAGCCTTGGCGAAGGCCAGCCTTGCCGCCAATCCTGTCGAGGGAGGGATTCATGCCCGAGTACGACCTGATCGTCCGCGGCGGCACCGTCGTGACCGAAAGCGACGAGTTCCGCGCCGACGTGGGCGTGCGCGGCGGGCGCATCGCGGCGCTGGCGGAGCGGCTGGATGGGGGCCCGGTGCTCGACGCCTCCGGCCTGCTGGTGCTGCCCGGCGGCGTGGACAGCCACTGCCACATCGAGCAGCCGCACGAGGACGGCGGCACGGACGAGGAGAGTTTCTCCAGCGGCAGCACCGCGGCGCTCGCCGGCGGCACCACCAGCGTCGTCTGCTTCTCCTCGCAAGCCAGGGGCGCGGGCGTGCTGGCGCCGCTCGCGGAGTACCACCGCCGGGCGGCGGCGGGCGCGATGGTGGACTACGCCTTCCACCAGATCGTCACCGACCCGACCGAGGCGGTGATCCGCGACGAGCTGCCGCAGGTGGTGGCGTCGGGCGTGCGCAGCCTCAAGGTGTTCCTGACCTACGACCCGCTGCGGCTGGACGACCGGCAGTACCTGGCCGTGCTGTCAGCCGCCCGCCGGCTGGGCTGCCTGGTGACGGTGCACTGCGAGAACTACGACGCCATCGCCTGGCGTTCCGCGGCGCTGCTGGCGGCGGGCCGCAGCGCGCCGAAGTACCACGCCTGGTCCCGCCCGGCCGTCGTCGAGCGCGAGGCGACGCACCGCGCCATCGCGCTCGCCGAGCTGGTGGACACGCCCATCGAGGTGTTCCACGTCTCCTGCCCGGAAGCGGCGGAGGAGATCGCCCGCGCCCGGGCGCGCGGCGTGCGGGTGTGGGGCGAGACCTGCCCGCAGTACTTCGTCCTGTCCGCCGCCGACATGGACCGGCCCGGCTTCGAGGGGGCGAAGTTCATGTGCAGCCCCGCGCCGCGCGACGCCGCCGCCACGGCAGGGTTGTGGCAGGCGATCCGCGCCCGCACCCTGGAGGTCGTCAGCTCCGACCACAGCGGCTGGAGTTTCGCCGGTCCGCGCGGCAAGCACTCGGCGGGAGAGGGCGCGCCGTTCACCGATATCCCCAACGGCGTGCCCGGCCTCGCCGCGCGGCTGCCGATCCTGTGGAGCGAGGGCGTGGCGAAGGGCCATATCACAGCGTCCGACTTCGTGCGCCTGAGCGCCGGCCAGCCCGCCCGGATGTTCGGCCTGCGCGACAAGGGCCGCATCGCGCCGGGCGCGGACGCCGACCTGGTGCTGTGGGACCCGGGCCGCCGCACCCGGCTGACCAACGCGCTGATGCAGCACGCCATCGACTACACGCCCTACGAGGGCCTGGAGGTCACGGGCTGGCCGGTCGCCACGCTGCGACGCGGCGAGGTGGTGATGCGCGACGGCGCGGTCCAGGCCAGCCCAGGCAGCGGGCGCTACCTGCCGGTCGCCGCCTACGACCTGATCCGGCCGCGCGGCGTGCTGGCGGACGGGTTCGACGCGGCGGCGTTCGCGTGACCGGCAAGCAAGGCCAGGGGCTCTGCCCCTGGACCCCGCCAAAGGCTCGCCTTTGGAAACCAACACTTAAGTCAAGCCGGTCCAGGGGCGGCTCGCCCCTGGCGGGTCTGGGCAGAGCCCAGCCTTGCTTCCTGCCTTCACCCGTTCAGCGCCGCCCACACCCTGTCCGCCGTGAACGGCGGCGCGGTGAACCGCACGCCCGTCGCGTCCGCGAGCGCGTTGGCCACCGCCGCCGCCACCGGGTTGAACGGGCTCTCGCTCATCGACTTCGCGCCCATCGTCCCGTGCCGGTCGTGCGTGTCGGCGAACAGCACCTCGGTCGGCGGCACGTCGGCCCAAGCGGGGATGTGGTAGCCGCGGAACGCAGGGTTGCCGACCGCGCCGTCCTCGCCGATCCGCACGACCTCGTGCAGCACCGCGCCCAGGCCCTGCGCCACCCCGCCCTCGATCTGCCCGCGGAGCTGCATCGGGTTCATCACCCGCCCGGCGTCCGCGGCGTGGACGCTGCGCAGCACGACGATCTCGCCCGTCCCGCGGTTCACCGCCACCCGAACTCCGTGCACGTTGAACGAAAGCGAGCGCGGCGTCGCGTCCGCCTTGCGCATCACCGCCAGCCCCGCGCCGGCGCCGGGCAGGTCCGCGAGTGCCACGGCCCGGTTGCCGCACAGCACCGCGCCCTCGATCAGCCGGCACTCCTCCATTGCGCACCCTGACAGCGCGGAGGCCGCCAGCAGGACGCGCTCGCGCAGCGCCAGCGCCGCCATCTCTGTCGCCCGCGCCGCCACCACCGTGCCGGTGCTGCCGAACGCGCCGGTGTCGTGCCCCACCAGCTCCGTGTCGGACTGCCGCAGCCGGATGCGCCCCGGCGTGGTCCCCAGCACCTCGGCGGCGACACGGCAATGCGTGGTCGAGGTGCCGTTGCCGAACTCCGCCGTGCCCACGAGCAGGTCGAACCCGCCATCCGCCGCCAGGAACAGCCGCGACTCCGCCCGGTGCCCGAAGGGCGGCGCCGTCGCCAGCATTGCCATCGCCACGCCCTGCCCCACGCACCACTCCGCCCCCGCGGGCGCGGCAGGGCCGGGGTCGGCGGCCAGGGCGCCCTCCACCAGGTCCAGGCACTGGTCGAGGCCGTAGCTGCCGAACTCGATGTCGTCCAGCCCGCCATGGGGCGCGGCCAGGCGGTCGCCCGGCCGCACCATGTTGCGGCGGCGGAACGCGAACGGGTCCAGGCCCAGCCCGCGCGCCAGGGCGTCCACCGCCTGCTCCAGCGCGAACAGCGTCTGCCCCAGGCCGTAGCCGCGAAAGGCCCCGGCCGGCACGGTGTTTGTGTAGGCCGCCACCCCGTCCACCGCGGTGTTCGGGCAGCGGTACAGGTTCATCAGCTCGGCGCAGCTATGGTCCAGCACGGCGCCGCTGTGGTTGCCGTACGCGCCGCCGTTGGCCACCACGTCCACCTGCAGCGCCGTCAGCACGCCGTCCCGCGTGGCGCCGAGGCGGACGTGCACGCGCATCGGATGGCGCGTGGTGGTGGCGGAGAACTGCTCCGCCCGGGTCAGCTCAAGCTTCACCGGGCGGCCCAGACGCAGGACGGCCAGGGCGACGACGTCCTCGACCAGCATTTCCTGCTTGCCTCCGAAGCCGCCGCCCACGCGCCCGCACACCACGCGGACCCGGTGCTGCGGCAGCCCGAACAGGTCGGCGATCCCCTGGCGCACCAGGAACGGCACCTGCGTGGAGCTGCGCACCGTCAGCCGGTCCCCGTCCATCCAGGCGATGGCGCAGTGCGTCTCCAGGGCGGTGTGCTGCACCCGCTGCAGGTCGCACGTCACCTCCTCCACGCGCTCGGCGGCGGCGAAGCCCGCGTCCACGTCGCCGCTCCGGCCCCGCAGCGAGGCGACAATGTTGCGGGCGGGGTCGGCGATGCGGCTGGCGGGCTTGTCGTGCAGCACGGGGGCGCCGGGCCGCATGGCAGCCTCGGGGTCGAACACGGCGGGCAGGACATCGTACCGCACGGCCAGGGCGCGGCAGCCGGCCTCCGCGGCGGCCTCGGTCTCCGCCACGACGGCGGCCACGCGCTGCCCGACGAAGCGGACCACGTCGTCCAGCAGCCGCGTGTCGTCCGGGTTGGCGCGGCGGTCCTCGTGGCGGGCGGTGGAGTACAAATGCGCCGGCGCGTCCTCGTGCGTGAACACCGCCACCACGCCTGGCACCGCCAGCGCGCCGGCGCGGTCGATGGCGCGGATGCGGGCGTGGGCGTGCGGCGAGCGCAGCAGCCGCATGTGCAGCAGGCCCGGCACGTCCACGTCCATCGTGTAGCGCGCCGCCCCCGTCACCACGCCCAGGGCATCGGGCGCGGCGTCGCTGCCCGGAGCCGCGTCGACGTGGCGCACCCCCGCAATGGCGTCGGCGATGGCGCGATAGCCGGTGCAGCGGCACAAATTGCCCTTCATGGCCCGCGGCAGGTCCTCGCGCTGCGCCGGCGTCAGGCTGCTGGCGGTCAGCAGCATGCCTGCGGTGCAGAAGCCGCACTGGAAGCCCTGGGCCTCCATGAACGCGCGCTGCATGGGGTGCAGGCCGCCTCCCTCGCCGAGGGCGGCCAGCCCCTCGACGGTCGTGACCTCGCGTCCCTCCGCCCGCCAGGCCGGAAGCAGGCAGCTCTGCACGGCCTCGCCGTCCAGCAGCACGGTGCAGGCGCCGCAATCCCCGGTGTCGCAGCCCTTCTTCACCCCGAACCAGCCGAAGTCGCGCAGCTGCGTCCGCAGGCACTGCCCCGGCGCGGGATCGCAGGGCTGGGCCACGCCGTTGACGTGCAGGACCATCATCCCAGCAGTTCCTCATGCAGCTCCGCCGCCAGCCGCCGGGTCATGTGGCGGCGCCACGCAGGGGCGCCATGGACGTCGTCGAACCACGTTTCCGTCGGGATGGCCTCGATATAGGCATCCAGCGCGGCGGGCGAAGGCGGCGTCGACCAGGCGGCGTGCACCGGCCGCACGGTGCTCGCGGTGATCGTCAGGGCGAAGCCGTCCGCCCCTGTCGTCGCCACCAGCAGCGCAGCCGAGCGTCCGTGCGCCGTGAGCGACGCCTGCCGCATCGCGCCGCGCCGCCGCAGCGCCGCGACCGGCAGGTCGATGCAGCGCAGCAGCTCGCCCTGTGCCAGCACCGTATGTTGCGGACCCGCGGTGAACGCCGCCATCGGCACCTGCCGCCCGGTCCCGTCCGGCCGCCATACCCGCGCCACGCCGTCCAGCGCCACGGTCAGCGCCAGCATCGGCGCAGCCGGCAGGGACAGGCAGACGTTGCCCCCCACCGTCGCCACCGCCCGGATCTTGAACGACCCCAGCAGCGCCCGGGAGCAACCGGCGAACAGCGGCGCGGCAAGCCAGTCGCCCGGGGCAGCAAACGCCTCCAGCGCCGCAATGGTGCAGGTCGCGCCGATGCGCAGCCCGGCCGCAGACGGTTCCAGCGCCGGCCATCCCAGCCCCGCCAGATCGACCAGAGTGCGCAGCCCCGGCTGCGGTTCCGAGAACAGCCAGGTTCCGCCCGCGAGCCACGCGGACCCCTCGGCCGCAGCGGGCAGCTCGTCGCGGGCACGGGGCCGTGCGACGGCCTGAACACCTGGCAGGTCCATGGCCTATGCGGGCCGCAGGGCGACGTCATCGAGCGGGTCGCGGACCGTCCCGGCCACCGACGCCGCCACGTCGAGGGTTGTCGATGCCGATGGTCCTCGAGGGTGACCTGTCAGGGAGCAAGGCCAGGGCTCTGCCCCACGTCCTGGAAGCGGGGACCCGCCAGGGCGAGCCGCCCTGGACCGGCCTTGCTCAGGCAATGGATTCCAAAGGCCTGCCTTTGGCGGAGCTTGAGGCAGAGCCTCGACCTTGCTTGCGTCGCCGTCTGCGCCTGACGGCCTCCGGCATGGGAGCGCCCGCCCGGCCTTCACGCCCACGGCGCCGCATGGCCGGGTGAATGCGCGCGCCGTTCGCGTCATCGCGCCGCCTCGCTCGCGCCGGGATGGGCGCGCAGGAACGCGCACAACGCCAGCACCGTCAGCCCTGCATCGCGAAGACGATGTCCTGCGCCCCCTGCCACAGCACCAGCCGACCCAGCGCCGCCAGGTTCTCCTGCCCGCCAGTGATGGTCATGAAGTGGTTGCCGGCGAGCTGGCCGAGCTTGCTGGCGAAGTTGACGCTGCCGTAGGCCAGCAGGATCTCCGTCTCGCTGAGCCCGCCGGGGTAGAGCAGGATCTGCCCCGGCGCCGGGTAGGTCGTCGCGTTCTCGTGCCGCAGGCCGAGATCCAGCTCGCCCAGCGGTATCCAGCACGCCTCCCCGCTCCAGCGGACGTGGATGATCTTCTGGGTGTAGGGCATCAGCGCGCGGAACCGCGCGACCGTGTCGGGCGCGGCGTCCTCGAAACGCGCCGTGAACCGGTAAGGGCCGGCGTCGATCGTGATCATGGGCATGCTCATCCTGTGGCCTCGCCAGTGACTTTTGAAGCCGGCCCACGATGGCAGGCAACAAGCAAGTAAGGCCGGGCTCTGCCCGGACCCGCCAAAGGGCCGAGCCCTTTGGAAACCCTTCCCTCAGGAAAGGCAGATCAAGAAGCGCTGCCTCCGGCGGAGTTCGAGGCAGAGCCTCAACCCTGCTTGCTTTCTGTAAGGTTTGCACCGCCCATCCTGGCTCCAGGCAGACGGATGCATCACTCACGGGTCGGATCAGCGGCCTCGGCGGGCCCGTCACGGCAGGGCCGCGGACTCTAG
>CAXSES010000149.1:0-7467 GCA_964236225.1 uncultured Acetobacteraceae bacterium | reverse complement strand
AGGGTCGGGCGGGGGCGTGCCGCAGACCTGAGTCGAACGCCGGTCCAGGGGCGCCGCCCCTGGCGGGTCCAGGGCAGAGCCCTGGCCTTTCTTCGGACGCGGCATGGCCATATCACGCGGGCAGGATGCAGGAGGGCGCGGTGGCGGGATGGACGCAGGCGGCGATGCCGGACCAGTCGGGTCGGGTCGCGGTGGTCACGGGGGCGAGCAGCGGGATAGGCGCTGCTGCGGCGGAGATGCTGGCGGCGAAGGGGGCCGAGACGGTGCTGGCGGTGCGCGACCAGGCGCGGGGCGAGGCGGTGCGCACGCGCATCCTTGCGCGCAACCCGGGGGCGCGGGTGCGGGTGTCGCTGCTCGACCTCGCGGACCTGGGGAGCGTGCGGGCGTTCGCGTCGCGGATCGACGGGGAGGTGGCGCGGGTGGACGTGCTGCTGAACAACGCGGGGCTCGGGATGCAGCCGCGGCGCGGCGTGACGGCGGACGGGTTCGAGCGGCAGTTCGGCACCAACCATCTCGGGCATTTCGCGCTGACGGGGCTGCTGCTGCCGGCGCTGCTGCGGGCGCAGGTGGCGCGGGTGGTGGGGATCGCCAGCTTGGCGCACCGGCGGGCGCGGATCGACTTCTCCGACCTGATGGGGGAACGGCGGTATCGCGGCGGGGCGGCGTACGGGCAATCCAAGCTAGCGAACCTGATGTTCGCGTTTGAGCTGGACCGCAGGGCGCGGGCGGCGGGCGCAGGGCTGGCGAGCGTGGCGGCGCATCCCGGACTGTCGCGGACCGGGTTCATGGCGGCGACGCAGCTTCCGGCGCCGGCGCAGGCAGCGGTGAGCCTGCTGCTGCGGGTCGTGGGGCAGGACGAGGTGCGCGGCGCGCTGCCGGGCGTGTACGCGGCGACGATGCCGGGGGTGGAGGGCGGCAGCTACTGGGGGCCGGACGGGGTGGGGGAGGCGAAGGGCGCGCCGAAACAGGCGGTGGTGGCGCGGCAGGCGATGCTGCGGGGGGACTGGGCGCGGCTGTGGACGGTGTCGGAGAGGCTGACGGGGGTGACGTATCCGGGGCTGGGGTGAGATTGCGGCCGGGAAGGAAGCAAAGCTGGGCTCTGCCCAGACCCGCCAGGGGCGAGCCGCCCCTGGACCGGCCTTAATTAAGTATCGGTTTCCAGAGGCGAGCCTTGAGCGGGGTCCCCGCTTCCAGGCATGGGGGGCAGAGCCCCTGGCCTTCCTTCCCCGCTAAACTCCCCTCCCCTGCCCCGCTACGCCGCCAGCACCCGCGCCCGCATCGGCCGGAGCACGAACAGCGCCAGGCCCGCGGTGACGAAGTCCGCGCCGATCGCGAGGCAAAAGACCGGCGTCCAGGTGCCGGCGTAAGCATGCAGGTAGGAGGCCATCGGCGCGCCGAGCACCGCGCCGAGCCCTTGGGCGATGTAGAGGCAGCCGTAGTTCTGCGTGGCCCAGCGCGGGCCGAACGTGTCGGTCAGGGTGGAGGGGAACAGGGAGAAGATCTCGCCCCAGCCGAAGAACACCACGCCGGACAGGAGCGCGAACAGCAACGGGTCGGTGCGGCAGGCGAGCCACGCGGTCATGGCGCAGCCTTCCAGCGCGAAGGCGAGCGCCATGGTGGGCTCGCGGCCGACGCGGTCGGAAACCCAGCCGAAGAACGGGCGGGTCAGGCCGTTGGCGAAGCGATCCAGGGTGAGCGCGAACGGGATCGCCGCGAAGCCGAACACCATGGCGTGGGCGAGGCCGAAATCGGCGGCGAAGGTCGCGAGCTGCGAGGTGACCATCAGGCCCGAGGTCGACATCAGCGTCATCATCGCGAACATCAGCCAGAACACGGGATGGCGGAGCATCGCGCGGGTGGGGGTATCGCGGGGGTCGAGGGCGGCCGCTTCCGGGAAGGGGGTGGCGCGGGCGGCAGCGTTGGGGGCGGCGCGCAGGCCGGCGGCGGCGAGCACGCCGACCGCGCCGAAGACCAGGCCGAAGGTCAGCAGGGTCGGGCGCAGGCCGTTGGCGGCGAGGCTGCTGGCGACAGGGAAGGTGGTCAGGATCGCGCCCATGCCGTAGCCGGCGGCGACCACCCCTGCCGCGAAGCCGCGGCGCTCTGGGAACCAGCCGCAGACCAGGCCGACGACGCCGACGTAGACGATGCCGGTGCCCAGGCCCGCGGTGACGCCGTAGGCCAGATAGAGGCCGAGAAGCGTGGTGACCTGCGAGGCGAGGACCCAGGCGAGGCCGGTCAGGCCTGCTCCCAGCGCGATCAGGCGGCGGGGGCCGAAGCGTTGCACGAGCCAGCCCTGGAACGGGGAGAAGAAGGTCTGCAGCACGACGAGGAGGGTGAAGGTCCACTGGATCGCGGCGGGGGTGGCGCCGAGCGAGTCGCCGAAGGGCCTGGTGAACAGGGTCCAGACGTACTGCGGCGAGCTGATCGCCATCATGCACAAGAGGCCCAGGCCGAGCTGGGCCCAGCGGGCGGTGTCGGAGGCGCCGCGGGGCGGGGCGAGGGCGGTGGCGGACATGCGGGCGTTCTCCGTGGACGGGCTGCTCACGGAGAAGGCAAGTTCCAGGCCAGGGAGAAAGGCCAGGGCTCTGCCCTGGACCCGCCAGAGGCAGGCCTCTGGACTCCCGGGATTGGGGCGGTGCCCCCGGCCTGCTTTCGGAATGGTTTCCAAAGGGCGAGCCCTTTGGCGGGTCCCGCCTTCAAGCATGGGGCAGAGCCCTGGCCTTGCCTACTTCCCGAGCGCCTGGACGATCTCCTCGGTGACCTTCTTGGCGTCGCCGAACAGCATCATTGTGTTCGGCCGGAAGAACAGCTCGTTGTCGACGCCGGCGTAGCCCGACGCCATGGAGCGCTTGATGAACAGCACGGTGCCGGCCTTTTCCACCTCGAGGATGGGCATGCCGTAGATGGCCGAGGTCTTGTCGGTCTTGGCGGCGGGGTTGGTGACGTCGTTGGCGCCGATGACGAAGGCGACGTCGGCGGAGGCGAACTCGGAGTTGATCTGCTCCAGCTCGAAGACGTCGTCGTAGGGCACGTTGGACTCGGCGAGCAGCACGTTCATGTGGCCGGGCATCCGGCCGGCGACGGGATGGATCGCGTATTTGACGTCCACGCCCTCGGCCTTGAGCACGTCGCCCATCTCGCGCAGCGCGTGCTGGGCCTGGGCGACGGCCATGCCGTAGCCCGGGACGACGATGACCTTGGAGGCGTTCTTCATGATGAAGGCGGCGTCGTCGGCCGCACCCGAGCGGACGGAGCGCTCGCCCTGCGCGCCGGCGGGGCCGGCGGCGCCTCCGCCGGCGGTGCCGAAGCCGCCGAGCAGGACGTTGAAGATCGAGCGGTTCATGCCCTTGCACATCACGTAGGACAGGATCGCGCCGCTGGCGCCCACCAGGGCGCCGGTGATGATCAGCGCGAGGTTCTCGATGGTGAAGCCGATGCCGCAGGCCGCCCAGCCGGAGTAGCTGTTCAGCATGGACACGACGACCGGCATGTCCGCGCCGCCGATCGGCAGGATCAGCAGGAAGCCGAGCGCCAGCGCCACCAGGGCGACGAGCCAGAACGCCACCTGGCTGGAGGTCAGCACGAACACCACGATCAGGACGGCCGCGAGGACGCCGAGGGCCGCGTTGAGGATGTGCTGGCCGCGGAAGGTCAGCGGGTTGCCCTTGATGAGCGCCTGGAGCTTGGCGAACGCGACCAGCGACCCGGTGAAGGTGATCGCGCCGATCGCCAGGCCGATCGACATCTCGACCAGGCTCTCGGTGTGGATGTGGCGCGGCGTGCCGATGCCGAAGGCCACGGGGGCGTTGAGCGCGGCGGCTGCGACGAAGACGGCGGCCAGGCCGACCAGGGAGTGGAAGGCGGCGACGAGCTGCGGCAGGGCGGTCATCTGGATGCGCCGAGCGACGACGACGCCGATGGCGCCGCCCAGAGCGATGCCAGCGATGATCAGGATGTAGCCCTGGCCGGAGATGCCCTGGCGCAGCAGGGTGGCGACGATGGCCACCGCCATGCCGGCGATGCCGAAGCGGTTGCCGGTGCGCGAGGTGGAGGGGTGGGAGAGGCCACGCAGCGCCAGGATGAACAGGATCGCGGCGACGAGATAGGCGAGCGCGGTCAGGCTGGGGGACATGCTGGGACTACTTCCGGGCGCGGAACATGGACAGCATGCGCTGCGTCACGGTGAAGCCGCCGAAGATGTTGATGCTGGCCAGCACCACCGCGAGGAAGCCGAACACAGGGGCGGCGACGCCGTGGCCCAGGCCGGTGGCGAGCATGGCGCCGACGATGATCACCGAGGAGATGGCGTTGGTCACGGCCATGAGCGGCGAGTGCAGCGCGGGGGTGACGTTCCAGACCACGTAGTAGCCGACGAAGCAGGCCATGAGGAACACGGCGAGCAGGAACACGAATGGCTCGACCGCGGCGCCGAGCGGCGCCAGGGCCGGGCCGTTGGCGACGGCCGCGCCTGTCATCTGGCGGAGCTGCTCGGCGAGGTGGGCGGCCTGGGCGGAAAGGCCGTCGGCCTGCTGCGAGAGGGTGGCGGGGCTCACGCGCGGGTCTCCCGGGGCGTCTCTGACGGCATGGGCGGCGGGGCGAAGCTGCCGCCGTCGCCCCTGGGGGCGTCGCCGGGCTCCAGCAGCTCGCCCGCGGGGACTTCCGGCATCGGCACCGGCGGCACGCCGGGCGGCGTGAAGCTCAGGCCCTCCCCGGCGGCGGGCCTCGGGGCGGCGGTGTCGGGGTCGGCCATCTGCGCGCCTCCTGGGGGTGCTGGGTCGGGGGTGGCGTGGGTGGGCACGACCGTCGCGGCGGGCTCGTGCGGGGCGGCGGGCGCCGGCGGCGGCAGGCCGGCGGCCTCGCCGGACGCGGTGCCAGCGGCCGGCGCGGGCGCGTCGGGAGCAAGCGGGGCGGCGTCGCGGAACTGCTCGGCAATCACCGCGCCATCGCGGGTCAGCAGCACGCCGCGCACGATGTCGTCCTCCGCGGGGAGCACCGGCCTTCCCGCCGCCTTGTCCCAGAACGTGGTCACGAAGGTCAGCAGGTTGCGGGCGTAGAGCGCGCTGGCGGCGACCGGCAGGCGGGCGGGCCAGTTCTGCCAGCCCAGGATCTTCACGCCGTTGGGAGTGGTGGTCTGCCGGCCCGGGACCGTGGCCTCGCAGTTGCCGCCGGCATCGGAGGCGATGTCCACCACCACGCTGCCGGGCTTCATGCCGGCCAGCATCTGCTGGGTGACGAGGGTGGGCGCCTTGCGTCCCATCACCAGGGCGGTGCAGATCACCAGGTCGTTCCTGGCCACGGTCGCGACCATCAGCTCGGCCTGCTTGGCGCGGAAGGCGGCGCTCATCTCGCGGGCGTAGCCGCCGCTGGTCTGGGCGGCGGCGCTCTCCTCGTCCTCGACGCCGACGTAGGTGGCGCCGAGCGAGCGGATCTCCTCCTTGGCGGCCGGGCGGACGTCGGTGGCGGAGACGATGGCGCCGAGGCGGCGCGCGGTGGCGATGGCCTGCAGGCCGGCGACGCCCGCGCCGAGCACGAACACGCGCGCGGGCGGCACCGTGCCGGCGGCGGTCATCATCATCGCGAAGCCGCGGTCGAAGGCGGCCGCGCCCTCGATCACGGCGCGGTAGCCGGCGAGGTTGGACTGCGAGGAGAGCACGTCCATGGACTGCGCGCGGGTGATGCGCGGCAGCAGCTCCATGGCCACGAGGTCCACGCCCTGCCGCGCCATCATGGGCACCAGGCCGGGCTGCGACAGCGCGCCGGAGATGCACAGCAGCAGGGCGCCGCGCGGGATCGCGGCGCGGGCGGGGGCGTCGGGGGCCTGGACGGCGAGCACGATCGCGGCGCCGGCCAGGGTGGCGGCGGCGTCCGGGGCGAGCTGGGCGCCGGCCGCGGCGAACTCCTGGTCGGAAATCGCGGCGCCCAGGCCGGCGCCGGACTGCACCGCGACTTCCAGGCCGAGCGCCACCAGCTTCTTCACCGTGTCAGCGGTGGCGGCGACGCGAGCCTCACCGGGACGGGTTTCCTTGAGCACCGCCAGACGCATCGCATTCCTCCAGGACCTGCCCCGGGTGGCGGCGAGTCCGAAACGCAACGATGCTCAGCTACTCCTTGCGGCGCAAGGGGGCGCGGGCGGGCAAAGTAAACAGGGAAAACGCCCTGCGGCACCGGAGCGTCAGCAAGCAAGGCTGGGCTCCGCCCGGACCCGCCCTTGCTCAAGTTGCGCCGGGTCCAGGGGCGGCTCGCCCCTGGCGGAGTTTGAGGCAGAGCCTCAACCTTGCCTGCTTCAGCACCGACCTCCAGGAACCGCCGGCATCGCCGGAAAGTCCGGCGCCTGCCGTGCCGGCTCAGTCCAGGGCGAGGCGCTGGACTGACTCAAAGCCCTCGAACTCTGGCGGGCCGAGATACATCTCGCGGGTGCCGCCGGCGCCGCGGTGGGCGGCGCGGAAGGCGTCGGAGCGGGTCCAGGCCTCGAACTCCGCGTAGCTGCTCCAGACGGTGTGCGAGGAGTACAGCACGTGGTCGTCGCGGGTCGGGCCGCGCAGCAGGTTGAACTCGACGAAGCCGGGCGTCTCGCGCAGGTGGCTGTCGCGCGAGCGCCACATCTCCTCGAACGCCGCGCTGTGCTCGGGGACGACGCGGAAGCGGTTCATGGCGAGGTACATGGGAGGCTCCTGGTGGGTGTGGCGGGGGATATCGGGACCGGGGGCGCGATTGCGAAGGGCCCGCGTGGCGCTCAGGTGCCGGGCGCCTGGTGGGGCGCGCAGTCGGTGCGGCCGGAGGCGGCGCAGTCCTGGAACGCAACGTATCGCTGCAGAACGGGGAACAGCCACCAGCCCAGCAGCGCCAAAGCCAGCAGCGCGGCCAGCACCAGGGCGGGCAGCGCGCGCTGCAGGCGGTCCTGGGTCGCGGGAGTCACCGCGAGGTCCTCAAGGCAGGCGGGGTCCTCAAGGCGGCAGGACGGGCGGGGTGGCGGTGCGGGCAGGTGTCCCGGTCATGGGGGTGGCCTCCGTGCGGCGTCGCGGACCGCGTCCGGCAAGCGAGCCTAGGGCGAAGGCGGCATGCTGGGAACCGGGAAAGCCGCGAACGGGCAGCCCGGCCTTGGGGGTTATGGCGGTCAGCCAGCAGGCGAGGCCGGGCTCCGCGCGGACCCGACGAGAGCTGCCGCTTCCAGGCAGGAAACCTCTTGAGGCCGATCCACTGACACCAACCGTCCTTTGCGTTGACCGCTTTGTGCCTTCGCTATTGCGCAGGTTTTCAGCGTGTCGGGTTTGGCAAAATGGGTCGCTGCAAAGGACCGTTGTTACAATATCAACGGCCAAATACGATGACCGTTCAGGCAAGCAAGGCTGGGCTCTGCCCAGACCCGCCAGGGGCGAGCCGCCCCTGGACCCGGCGCAACTTAAGTCCATGGTTTCCAAAGGCGAGCCTTTGGCGGGGTCCCCGCTTCCAGGCATGGAGGCAGAGCCC
>CAXSES010000148.1:0-7493 GCA_964236225.1 uncultured Acetobacteraceae bacterium | reverse complement strand
GGCCGCCTGCCCCAACATCGGCGAGTGCTGGTCGCAGCGCCACGCCACCATGATGGTGATGGGCGAGGTCTGCACCCGCGCCTGCGCGTTCTGCAACGTCCGCACCGGCCAGCCCGCCCCGCTCGACGCCGACGAGCCTCGCCGCGTCGCCGAGGCGGTGGGCAAGCTTGGCCTGCGCCATGTCGTCATCACCTCCGTCGACCGCGACGACCTCCCCGACGGCGGCGCCGGCCATATCGCTGCGGTGATCCGTGCCGTGCGCGCCGCCGCCCCCTCGACCACGATCGAGGTCCTGACGCCGGATTTCCTCCGCCGCCCCGACGGCGCAGCGACCGTGACCGAGGCCCGCCCTGACGTGTTCAACCACAATCTGGAAACCGTCCCCCGCCTCTATCCGACGGTCCGGCCGGGGGCGCGCTACTTCCAGTCGCTGCGCCTGCTCGACGAGGTGCGCCGCCTGGACCCCACGATGTTCACCAAGTCGGGCCTGATGGTCGGCCTGGGCGAAACGCGCGCCGAGATCGGCCAGGTCATGGACGACATGCGCGTGGCCGGGGTGGACTTCGTGACCCTGGGCCAATACCTGCAGCCTACGCCGAAGCATGCCGCCGTGGAGCGCTTCGTCACGCCGGAGGAGTTTTCCGAGTACGCCGCCATGGCCCGCGCCAAGGGCTTCCTGATGGTCAGTGCCACTCCGTTAACCCGCAGCTCGTACCATGCGGATGCCGACTTCGCGCAGCTCCGCGCCGCCCGCCTGGCCGCTCTCGCCCCCGGCGACATCTCTGACACCTCGCCCGCCTTCGACGGCGGGTTGCTTCCTGTCCAGTCCCTATCCGCCGAGGTCTGATCTTCCCATGCCCACCCACGCCGAGCATAAGCTCGTCCCCTTCACCCCGGAGCAGCTGTTCGACCTGGTGGCCGATGTCGGGCGCTACCCGGAGTTCCTGCCCTGGTGCGCCGGCGCGAAGGTGACGAGCCAGACCGCCACCGAAGTGGTCGCCGACCTGACCATCGGCTTCGGCCCGTTCCGCGAGAGCTTCACCAGCCGCGTCGAGCTGGACCGCCCGCGTCAGGTGCGCGTGCACTACGAGCACGGCCCGTTCCGCTACCTTAACAACCAGTGGACTTTCACCGCGCACCCGCACGGCTGCCGCGTCGACTTCTTCGTCGACTTCGAGTTCCGCTCGCGCCTGTTGCAGTCCGCGATCGGCGTGGTGTTCAACCAGGCGGTCCAGCGCATGGTCAACGCCTTCCTCAAGCGTGCCCGCGACGTCTACGGCCTGCCGGCCGCCGCGGCACCCGCTCCCGCCTGAGACGGGCAAGGCCAAAAGCCCTGCCGTAAGCTGAGCCTCCGGAAACCTGAATCCAGCCCCGCAGCAAGACCTAGCCTCCTCGTGTGCCGGTCCAGGGCGGCTCGCCCTGGCGGGTCCAGGGCAGAGCCCTGGCCTTTCTTCCCTTCCCTGCCTTCACTTGCAGGACAATCTCCCCTGCGGTCCCGCGGCTCGCGCACCCCCTGCGCTGTCGACATCAGCGGGCTGCTCTCCCCGAAGCCGCGGATTGCGACCTCCTGCGCCGGCGCTTCGTCGCGCTCCGGCTCCGCCTCGACCGAACGCGTTGTCATGTTTGGCCCTGCACCGCCGCCACGCTATACCCGGGCTATACCCAGCATCGTGTGGAACCGCATGGCCTACGCCCCAGCCCGCTTCGACGACGCCCTGATCCGGGTGAACCTGTTCTCCGACACTCAGACCCGCCCGTCGCGCGCCATGCGCGAGGCGATGCTCGACGCCCCGGTCGGCGACGAGCAGCATGGCGCCGACCCGACGATCAACGCCCTGTGCGAGCGCTCCGCCGACCTGCTCGGCAAGGAGGCCGCGGTGTTCATGCCCACCGGCACCATGTGCAACCAGGCCGCGATGCTGACCTGGTGCCGCCCGGGCGACGAGATCCTTGCCCATGAGAGCGCGCACATCCTCACCAGCGAGGGCGGCGGCGTGGCGGCGCTGTCCGGCGCGCAGATCACCGGCCTGCGCGGCGCGCGCGGCCAGTTCGACGTCGCCACGCTGGAGGCGGGCTTCCGTGACCGCTCGCGCTACGAGCCGCCGCAGCGCCTGGTCGCCGTCGAGCAGACCGCCAACTTTGCCGGCGGCACCGTCTGGCCAGTCGATTCGCTCGACGCCATCGCCGCCTGCGCCCACGCGCAGGGCCTGGCTACCCACATGGACGGCGCACGCATGATGAACGCCGTGGTTGCCTCGGGCACGTCGGCCGTCGCCATGGCCGCCGGCTGGGACAGCGTGTGGCTCGACTTCACCAAGGGCCTTGGCGCTCCTCTCGGCGCGGTGCTCGCCGGCCCGCAGGCCTTCATCGACGACGTGTGGCGTTGGAAGCAGCGCCTTGGCGGCGCGCTGCGACAGGGCGGGATGTGCGCGGCCGGCTGCCTTTACGCGCTCGACCACAACGTCGATCGTATCGCCGAGGATCACGAGAATGCCCGCCTGCTGGCGCGCGGCCTCGCCGGCGTGGCCGGGCTGGAGGTGGAGCTGCCGGAGACCAACCTCGTGTATTTCGATACCAGCGGCACCGGCATGGAGGCCGCCGCGTTGGCCGACGCGCTGGTGGGGCAGGGCGTCGCGATCTCGGTCATGGGTCGCTACCGGGGCCGCGCCTGCACGCACCTCGACGTCGATCGCGCCGGCGTGTCGCTGGCGGAAACCGCCTTCCACCGCGTCGTGGAAGCAGGTTCCAGTGCGCGCATGAGTTGAGAGGCCGATACATAAGCAACCATGAAGGATTGCTGTCCTCGAATCCGCAATCGACCGCGTGACAATCGCGGGCACGCGGGCCACGTTGCAGGACTGCCCTGCTGGTCCCACGCGACGAGGAAAGCCAATGCGAGAGATGCCCGCAACAGACGCCCGCACCCCGGTCGCGATCCCGCTCCGGCTTCCCGGCGCAGCCCCCTCGGCCTGGCTCGCAATGGTGTCCTGCGGCGTGCGGGGCTTCGGAAGGTTGCCCGCCTGGCTTTTCCTGGCGGCGGCGACGCTGCTCGTGCCGGGGCTGGCTGTGCTCCGGGCCGCGGCGCAGCCCGCGCCCGCCGGCGAGACCGGCACCATGACAGGCGGCGCAGTCGCGTCCCCCGAGGCCGGCATGGCTGCGCCGCGGATGCCGAGGCCCGGGTCGAGCGCCACGTTCGAGGCGGGACGATCCGAGCACGGCAGCCGCAAGACCGCGGAACAGCGCTTCGAGGCGGCCAACACCACGCATGACGGCCACCTGAGCGAGGCGCAGGCGCAGGCGGCGCACATGCGCGGCGTGGCCACGCACTTCGCCGAGATCGACAGCCACCACCGCGGCTACATCACCCTCGACGAGATCCGCGCCTGGCGCGCAGAACGCCGCGCCGAGCGCAAGGCCATCCGGGAGAAGGCCGAGAAGTAGTACCGACGGCCGAATGCGACGGGCGTTCAGGCAGGCAAGGCTGGGCTCTGCCCAGACCCGCCAGGGGCGAGCCGCCCCTGGACCGGCTTTACTTAAGTGTTGGATTCCAAAGGCGAGCCTTTGGCGGGGTCCAGGGGCAGAGCCCCTGGCCTTCCTGCTGAACCGGTCATCGCATTTGGCCGTCGGTATTATACCGACGGCCTTGGGTTCTGACCTGCCAAGGCAGGCAAGGCGAGGGCTGTGCCCACGTCCTGAAAGCGGGGACTTGCCAGGGGGAGCCCCCGTGAACCGGCTTTCCTCGAGAAGATTTGGTCTCCGTCGGCCTCGGGTCTGGGCGGAGCTGCCTCAAGGTTCCAAGAGTCCGTTTGGGTCATTGGAAGGGACGGCCCAGCCTCGCTACCCCGCCGCCAGAAGCGCGAACGCGTGCAGCACCGTGGCGCTGCGCACCTCGCCGCGGTCTCCGGGGAACACCTGGGACTCGGCGTGCGTGGCGCCGCCTCGCCGCGCCAGCCCGAACCACACCAGCCCCACCGGCTTCTCGGCGGTGCCGCCGCCCGGCCCTGCCACGCCCGTGACCGCGATCGCCAACTCGGCCGGCGATGCCGCGACCGCGCCTTCCGCCATGCGCCGCGCCACCGCCTCGCTCACCGCGCCATGCGCCTCGATCAGCGCGGCGGGCACGCCCAGCAACTCGGTCTTCGCGGCGTTGGAGTAGGTGACGAAGCCGCGGTCCACCACGTCGGACGAGCCGGCCACCGCGGTCAGGGCGGCGGCGATCAGGCCGCCGGTGCAGCTTTCCGCGGTCGCCACGCGCTGCCCCCTGGCGCGGAGCAGGCGGAGCAGCGCCGCCGCCTCGTGCAGAGTCGGGTCGTCGATCATCGCGGAGCATCCTGGGCAGGAGGTTCGTGGGACACGCGCCCGGCCGCGATCGCCTCGGTGAAGACGCGCCAGTCCAGGGTCGCCTGATCGGCGTAGTCGCGGGCGAAGGCGGCCACCGCGCGGGCGAACCCGGCAGCGCCGACATAGCCGGACAGGGTCGCCGCGTCGCCGGAGCGGGCATGGGCGCGGGCCAGCGTATGCCCGCACAGCGACGCGTAGGAAGCCAGAGAGCGCGCCTCGACCCGCGCGCCCACCGCGCCCAGGCGGGAGTCCTTGAGCCGGCGCACATAGACGTGCTCCGGCCCCGCGGCCACGCCGGACGACACCTCACCTGCGGGCGCCGCGACCTTCGAGCGTGAAATCGTTGCCGGCCCAGGCCTGTCCGTCCAAGACTTGCCTGCACCTGCCTCGCTCCCGCACGACGGCGCGCAGGACGGCGCCGGCATCCGCGCCCAGCCCAGGAAGAGGTCGCTCGCCGCCTGCATCACGCGCTGCCCGGTGACCACGCGCTCGCCCTGCGCCGCGTACTCCGACTCGCCGGCGAAGGGCGCCAGCGCGCTCCGCCCGGCCTGCTTGATCTGCAGCAGCAGCGGCGCCCCGTCGCCGGACAGGAACAGCCCGATCGCGCAGAACGTGCCGACGCTGCCCACGCCCACCACCTTGAACGCCCAGTCCGCCAGCCGGTAGCGGCGCAGCAGCACCTGCCGGTCCTCCTGCAGCGTGCGGCGATACGCCTCGAACGCCGCGTGCACCGCCGCGTCGTGGCCGGGCAGGCGGAACATCTTCGCCACGTCGTCGCGCAGGCGCCATCCCGCGCCGTCACGCTCCAGCAGCCCGTACTGCGTGGCGCCGGCCTCCAGCGCGCGCCGCACCCGCGCCTGCGCGTCGTGCCGCGCGTCCTTGTCGCCGATCGCGGCGACCGCGGCGCCCAGGTCGATCCTGCGGCTCCAGCATGCCAGCGGGTCGAGCGCCGCCAGCGCCGCCATCTTTCCGCCATAGGTGCGCACCGCCCCCCGCGCCAGTGCCACGGACGCTGGCTCGTCCAGCCCGGCCTCGCGCCCGGCCAGCACCAGGCTGGCCGCCAGCCGCTTGACGTCCCACTCGAACGGCGCCGGCAGCGTCTCGTCGAAGTCGTTGATGTCGAACAGGGCGACCCCCTCTGGCGAGGCGAACGCGCCGAAGTTCATCAGGTGGCAGTCGCCGCACGCCTGCACGCGCAGCCCGGTCGTCGGCTGCGTGGCAAGGTCGGCCGCCATCACCGAGGCCGCGCCGCGCAGGAACGCCAGCGGCGAGGCCGCCATCAGCCCGTGCCGCCGCGGCAGCAGCTCCGCGATCCGCCCACGCTCCTGCGCCAGCACCGCCGCCACCGGGTCGGCCCGCGTCGCCGGCGCGGCCCAGCCGCCATGCGCGCCGCGCGGCACCGCCTGCCGCAGCGCCCGGCCGGCCTCCGTGCGCTCCTCCCGGGTCGGGAGCGTCAAGGAAGCAAGGCCAGGGCTCTGCCCCACGTCCTGAAAGCGGGGACCCGCCAGGGGCAGCGCCCCTGGACCGGCGCAACAAGGTTCATTCGTTGTCTTCCAGGAAGAACAGCAACTCGACGATGGTCTCCAGCATCCGCGACAACGCAAGAGCCAGCGCCGCCGATGGCACGAACATCGAGTTCTCCACCGTGTTGATCGTCTTGCGCGACACGCCCACCCGTTCCGCCAGCGCCGCCTGCGTCAGGTCGCGCTCTAGCCGCGCCTGCTTCAGCCGGTTGCCGAGCCGCACCTACTCGCCGTCCTTCGCGGCCTTGTCCAGCATCATCAGCCGGACCTGCGGCACCAGCACGCCGACCCCGCCACGACCCGCCCCGCCAGCACCGCTCCGCCGCAATCCCCCAGCACGCCCGCCTCGGCACGCCCGCCCCGGCACGCCCGCCCCGGCACGCCCGCATCGTCGCCGCGCCATTGACAGGCGCGGTGATCCGCCTCCAATGCCCCCGGGCAGGGTCGCAACCGCACGAACGACGCCGCTGCACCCGCGGTCCTGCGCCGGCGGACGACATGGGCCGCGGAAGTGGAGACGAGATGCGCGCGACCGATCATGTGGACTTCCGCTCGGACCTGACGTGCAAGTGGAAGCAGTTCCCGGGCGGCGCCGGGGCGTTCCTCCTTCTCGATCCCGCCTCCGATGATCCGATCGTGAAGACGTACCTGGCCGGGGATTCCTCGAACGACTACATGCTCGACAGCCTTCGCGACGTCACCGACGGGCCCGGTTCCGTCATCGACCTCGGGTGCCACGTGGGAACGTTCGCGCTCGGCGCCCTCGCGATGGGCCACGAGGTTCTGGCCGTCGATGCGAACCCCTTCCACGTGTTCCTCGTCGAGCATGCCGCCCGCCTGAACGGGTTCACGAGGGCGCGGACGCGATGGAACGCGGTGTCCGCGGCGCCGGGAACGGTGCGCTTCAGGCGTCAGGGCCTGTTCGGCGCAATCGACTTCGACGGCAGCGATCCCGCCTCCATCGACGTGCCGTCGGTCCGGCTGGACGACCTCGCGGCGGAGTTCGCCAGGCCCGTGCGCTTCCTGAAGATGGACGTCGAGGGCGCGGAGTACGACGTCCTCTCCGGCGGCGAGTCGCTGCTGCGCGACGACGGGCCGGTCGTGCTGTTCGAGAGCAACCCGCCCACGCTGGAGATGGCGGGCCGCTCGACGGCCGAGCTGCGGACCGCCTTCGAGACCTTTGGCTATAGGGTGTTCCGTCCCGAGGGCGACCGCTGGATCTACACGCCTCCCGAGGAGATCCAGCCCGAGGCATGGGTCGACATGATCGCCCTCAACGAGCGGCACCAGGCCAGGTGGTCGTCGAGGATCGACTGGCACTGGCCGATCGGCTCCATCGTGCAGAAATGCGCGTTCTGGGCAGCGCTTCCCTTCCCGAACACGAAGCTGCACCTGCTGCGCGAACTCGCCGCGCGCGGCTCCGGGGCGGGCTCGCCCGAGGAGATGCGCAGGATCGCCGAGGACCTGCGGCACGCCTTGGGCCACGAAGCCCCGCCGACCTAGCGCGGTCCTGGCCGGTCATACCAACGGTCCCTGATATTAACCCGTTAGGAAGCAAGGCCGGGCTCTGCCCGGACCTGCCAAAGGCCCCCTCTTCCAAGCATGGGGCCTTTGGAAATCCCTTACTTA
>CAXSES010000147.1:0-7500 GCA_964236225.1 uncultured Acetobacteraceae bacterium | reverse complement strand
GCGCGGCGCGGTCGGCGTCGGCGATGGCGGCGGCAAGCTCGTGGAAGCGGGCGACGGCGACGTTGAAGGTGAAGGCCTCCATGGACTCGGTGACGGCGGCGATGGTGCGGTGGGTGGCGCGGCGCAGGGCGATGGCGGCGGGGGTGAAGGTCGCGGGGCGGGGCGGGGCGCCGCCGGCGCTGGCGTCGCACAGGCGGTGGAGGCGCTGGACGAAGCGCCAGGCGCCGGCGACGCCTGACTCGGTCCACTGCATGTCGCGCTCGGGCGGGTTGTCGGAGAGGATGAACCAGCGCGCGGTGTCGGCGCCGTAGCGGGCGAGGATGGTGCCGAGGCTGACGGTGTTGCGCCTCGACTTGCTCATCTTCTCGACGCGGCCGATGGTCACGGGCTCGCCGGTGTCGCGGTGGGTGGTGACGCCGGCGGTGGTCTCCGTCTCCTCTGGATAGAGCCAGCGGCCGTCGGCGCCACGGTAGCTCTCGTGAGTGACCATGCCTTGAGTGAACAAGCTGGCGAACGGCTCGGCCGTGTCGGGGCCCAGGTCGGGGCGGGCGAGGTCGGGCACGGCGGCGGCGAGCGCGCGGGTGAAGAAGCGGGCGTAGAGCAGGTGCAGGATCGCGTGCTCGATGCCGCCGATGTACTGGTCGACGGGCATCCAGGCGCGCATGGCGTCGGGGTCGAGCGGGCGCGGGGCGTGGGGGGCGCAGAAGCGGGCGAAGTACCAGGCGCTGTCGACGAAGGTGTCGAAGGTGTCGGTTTCGCGCTGCGCAGGCTGCCCGCAGTTGGGGCAGGCGACGTGCTTCCAGGTGGGGTGGTGGTCGAGCGGGTTGCCGGGGCGGTCGAAGGTGACGTCGGCGGGGAGCACGACGGGCAGGTCGGCGTCGGGCACGGGGACGGGGCCGCAGGCGGCGCAGTGCACGACGGGGATCGGGCAGCCCCAGTAGCGCTGGCGGCTGACGCCCCAGTCGCGCAGGCGCCAGTTGGTCACGGCCTCGCCGGCGCCGAGTTCCTGGAGGCGGGCGATGGCCTCCCGCCTGGCGTCCGTGGTGGAGAGGCCGTCGAGGAAGCCGGAGTTGACGAGGGTGCCGGGGCCGGCATGGGCGCGCTCGGGGGGACGCTCGGGAGCGGGCGCCAGGGCAGGGTCGGGCGCGCGTTCGAGGGGCGGCTCCGGGACGTGCGCGAGGGTGTCGCCGGCGGTCGCGGAGGCGGCCGGGGCGCCCTGGGCGTCGGGGCGGAGGACCTGGGGGACGGGCAGGCCGTACTTGCGGGCGAAGTCGAGGTCGCGCTGGTCGCCGCAGGGGCAGGCGAAGATCGCGCCGGTGCCGTACTCCATCAGCACGAAGTTCGCGACCCAGACCGGGAAGGTCTGGCCGGGGAGGAAGGGGTGGGCGACGCGCAGGCCGGTGTCGACGCCGCGCTTCTCCGCCTGCTCGATCACGGCCTCGCTGGTGCCCATCGAGCGGCACTCGGCGACGAAGGCGGCGATGGCGGGGTTGGCGGCGGCGGCGGCGGCCACGGGGTGCTCGGCGGCGACGGCGAGGAAGGACATGCCGAACAGGGTGTCGGGGCGGGTGGTGTAGACCTCGATCGCGTCGGGCAGCGGGGGGAGGGTGGCGTAGGCGGCGGGGTCGAGCAGGGCAGCGGTGTTGGGGGCCGCGGCGGCGGGGCCGGGCGCGGAGGCTGCGGGGTCCAGGGGGAAGCGGATGCGGGCGCCCTCGCTGCGGCCGATCCAGCGGGCCTGCATCGTGCGCACCCGCTCCGGCCAGCGGTCCAGAGTGTCCAGCGCGGCCAGAAGCTCGGGGGCGAAGGCGGTGATGCGCAGGAACCACTGGGACAGGCGGCGCTGCTCGACGGGGGCGCCGGAGCGCCAGCCGCGGCCGTCGATCACCTGCTCGTTGGCGAGCACGGTGTTGTCCACGGGGTCCCAGTTGACGGCGCTCTCGCGGCGCTCTGCGAGGCCCGCGCGCAGCAGGTCGAGGAACAGGCGCTGCTGCTGGCCGTAGTAGCGCGGCTCGCAGGTGGCGAACTCGCGGCTCCAGTCGATCGACAGGCCCATGCGCTTCAGCTCGGTGCGCATCGCGGCGATGTTCGCGAAAGTCCACTCGGCGGGGTGGGTGCCGCGCTCGCGCGCCGCGTTCTCGGCGGGCAGGCCGAACGCATCCCAGCCCATCGGGTGCAGGACCAGGTGGCCGCGGGCGCGCTTGTAGCGGGCGACGACGTCGCCCAGCGTGTAGTTGCGCACGTGGCCCATGTGGATCTTCCCGCTCGGGTAGGGGAACATCTCCAGGACGTAGTACGGGCGCGAGCCCTCGGGGGGGACGTCGGGGACGGCGAAGCAGGCGCGCTCTGCCCAGGCGCGCTGCCAGCGCGGCTCGGCGGCGCGGAAGTCGTAGGCGGTGGGGTCGGTGTCGCTCATGGGGCGAGGATAGCGGCGCACGGGCGGGGGGGCGAGGGGCGGGTTTGCCGGAAGGAAGGCAAGGCCAGGGCTCTGCTTCATGCCTGGAAGCGGGGACCCGCCAGGGGGAGCCCCCCTGGACCGGCTTCTCTTAAGTCGTGGTTTCCAAAGGCGAGCCTTTGGCGGGGTCCCCCATCTTCAGGCATGGGGGCAGAGCCCCTGGCCTTGCTGCTGTCCGCTCAGGCGGCTTTCACGCCGGCCACGAAGCTGTCGACCTCTCGGGTGAGCTGCCCGGCCTGGCGCGACAGGGCGCCGGCCGCGCCGAGCACCTGCGCGGCCGCGGCGCCGGTGCCCTGCGCCGCCTCGCTCACGCCGGAGATCGTGGCGCTGACGTTCTGCGTGCTGCCCGCGGTCTGCGCCACGCTGGACGCGATCTCCGAGGTCGCCGCGCCCTGCTGCTCCACGGCGGCGGCGATCGCCGTGGCGATGGCGCTCACCTCGCCGATGGTCAGCGTGATGGCGTCGATCGCGCCCACCGCCTCCTGGGTCGCGGCCTGGATCTGCGCCACCTGGCCGGCGATCTCCTCCGTCGCGCGCGCGGTCTGCTGCGCCAGGCTCTTGACCTCGGAGGCGACCACCGCGAAGCCCTTGCCGGCGTCGCCCGCGCGCGCCGCCTCGATGGTCGCGTTCAGCGCCAGCAGGTTGGTCTGGCCGGCGATCGAGGTGATCAGCCCCACCACGTCGCCGATCTTCTGCGCGCCCTGCGCCAGCGCGTGCACGATCGCGTCGGTGCGCCGCGCGTCGCCCACCGCCTTCTGCGTCATCCGCGCCGACTGCGCCACCTGGCGGCTGATCTCGCTGATCGAGCACGACAGCTCCTCGGCCGCCGCGGCGACGGTCTGCACGCCCGAGCTGGCCTCCGCCGCCGCCACGGCGCCCGCGCTGGCCTGGCTGTTGGCCTGCCCCGCGCTCGCGGTCATCGACCGCGCGGTGGCCTCCAGCTCGGCCGAGGACGAGCAGAGCTGGCCCACCAGCAGGCCGACCTGCGCCTCGAAGCCGCGCACCAGGGCGGAGAGCTGCGCCGCCCTGCGCTCCTTGGCCGCGCGCTCGGCGTCCTGCGCGGCGGAGAGGGCGTCGCCGCGCAGGGCGTTCTGGCGGAACACCTCCACGGCGCGCGCCATGTCGCCGATCTCGTCGCGGCTGGCGCGGCCCGGGATCGCGTCCGCCCTGTCGCCGGCGGCGAGCCTGCCCATCGCCCCGGTCATGGCGGCCAGGGGACGCACGATGCCGCGCCCGATCAGGACCGACAGCGCCGCGCCGAGCACGAGCACCAGGGCGGCCAGCGCCATCTCCATCAGCAAGGAGCGGCGGATGGTGTCGCCCGTGGCCCCGAGGCCCGCGGCGAACTCCCTCGCCAGGCCGGCCGCGGCGGGCGCGAGAAGCTGCTGCATGGCCTCCACCTGCGGCCACAGCGCGTCGTCGTAGAGCGCGGCGCTCTCCAGGATCGCGTCATGCGTCGCGGCGAAGCCGGCCTGGTAGGCCGAGAGCGAGGACGCGACCGAGGCGACCAGCGGCCTCAGCGCCTGGCCCGCCTCGCCGTCGAGCCCGGCCAGCAGCGCCGCGGCCGCCTTCGCCCTGGCCCTGAAGGTTTCCGCCTCCCCGGGCTCGCGCGTCGACAGGAAGCGCAGGCTCGCCACCCGCACGAGCAGCACCGCGCGCTCCGCGGCCGTCGCGGCGGCCATCGACGCAGGGTCGCGGGTGGTGGCGGCGAAGGCCTGCGTCATGCGGGCCGTGCCGTCGCTCAGCGCGTCGCCGGTGGCGCTCAGCTTGGCGACGCCCTCGGCCGCCGCCGCGCTCGCTTCCAGGTAGCGACCGAACGACGCATCGTGGGCCTGGAGGGCGGCCAGGACCGAGCGGTAGGTCTCGCGCCGCGCCGCCGAGCGCGAGGCGCCGATCCTCTGGGTCAGCAGGGCCGTGACCTCGGCCTCGCTGTCCTCGCGCACCCGCAGCGAGGCCGCGTCCGCGCTCAGGCGATGGCGCGCCTCGGCACGGCGCATCGTCTCCAGGCGGTGCGAGGCCGTCATCACGCTCTGCGCGCCCGCGGACAGCGTCGTCAGGGCGCCGACCTGCGCGCCCACCACACTGAACTGGTACAGCCCCACGCCAACGGCCCCAAGGCCCAGGACAATCAGCAGCGAGAACCCAAGAGCAATGCGCGCGCTTATCCTCAACCCGCCAGACAGCATCGTCATCCCACCAGAACCGTTGGCGGCATTGTTCCACGGGGGCGTTAAGGACGGGTTACGCCGCTCTGCCCGGGGCGGGAGGGTGCCGGTTCGGGACCGGGCGCGGGGATGGCGGGGCGGCCGTGTCGCTCAGGCCGCGAGGAGGGCGGGGCGCCGGGGTCGCCTCGATCGGGGTCGGCATTGCACAGGCGTGGAGAAGACGATGGAGCGCGGTCCCGCCGTGCATCCTCGTTCCGGGTGCCACCGAGGATTCATACCGACGGCCGGGTGCGATGACCGGTTCAGCAGGAAGGCCAGGGGCTCTGCCCCCCATGCTTCAAGGCGGGGACCCCGCCAAAGGCTCGCCTTTGGAAACCCATACTTAAGGGCGCCTCGAAGAATCAACGAAACTGGCTGCCGTTCAGCCATAAGCAGTTGTTTTTGTTGACACTCAGAACTCGGGAACTGAATTTCTCGAGGTGCCCTTAAGTTGCGCCGGGTCCAGGGGCGGCTCGCCCCTGGCGGGTCCAGGGCAGAGCCCTGGCCTTGCCGGCCGCCCGCTCACGTCACCAGCGGGAAGCGGATGGTGACGGCGGTGCCCGGGGCGAGGGCTTCGTGGTGCAGTTGGCCGCCGCATTGCTGGACGAGGCGGCGGACCAGCTCCGTGCCGAGGCTGCCGGGGCGGGGCGGGCCCATGCCGGCGCCGTCGTCGCGCACGCGGAGCACGCCCTCGCCGTCCGGGGTGGTGCGGAAGCTCACTGTGACCGTGCCGGGGCGATCGTCGGGGAAGGCGTGCTTGAGGGCGTTGGTGACCAGCTCGTTGACGATCAGGCCGAGCGGGATGGCGCGTTCGTGGGGCATGGCGGCGCCCACCAGGTCGGTGGCGACGGTGATCGCCTCGCGTCGCTGGTTGAGGCTGCCGCACAGCGCGGTGAGGTAGTCGGACAGCTCGACCATGCCGCGGGCGTGCTCGCCGCAGAGCTGGTCGTGGGCCATGCCGATGGCGGCGACGCGGTCCATGACGTGGACCAGGCCGCTGCGGGCCAGGGGGTCGGTCTGCTGGCGCTTGTGCAGCATCAGCAGCGACATGACGAGCTGGAAGTCGTTGCGCGAGCGGTGCTGCAGCTCGACCATGAGGGTCTTCTGGTCGAGCAGGGCGCGGGCGCTGGCGGCGGCCTCGCGGGCGCCATCCTGGCGGTCGCGGCGGGCGTGCAGCGCGAGGCCGAGGGTGTCGGCCAGGGTGGCCAGGAAGCGGATGTCGTCGGCGTCGAAGCGGCGCGGCGCGACGCTGTCCG
This sequence comes from uncultured Acetobacteraceae bacterium, assembly GCA_964236225.1. GTDB lineage: Bacteria > Pseudomonadota > Alphaproteobacteria > Acetobacterales > Acetobacteraceae > CAXSEF01. The sequence goes on along the minus strand of CAXSES010000147.1, from coordinate 1,588 downwards.
CCTCCAGCACGCCCCAGGGCGCGCCGTCCACCGTGAGCGGGACGTCGAGCGCGGAGACGATGCCGTGCTCGCGCAGCACGGGGGCGTAGCGGGTGTCGGGGGCGGCGGGGAGGTCGTCGACCACGGTGGGCTGCCCGGTCCGCAGCGCCTGGCCGGGGGCGGAGCCGATGTCGGTGCCGAGTGCGACGTGGCCGACGACGCCCGGGTTCCAGCCGACGCCGGCGACGATCAGCAGGTCGCCGTGCTCCGGGCGGTGGCGCAGGACCTTGGCGTGGGCGACGCGCAGGCCGCGGCCGGCCTGCACGGCGGCGAGCTGGAGCAGGCGCGCGGTGCCGCTGCTGTCGGCGGCCATGCGGCCGAACTCGGCCAGCGTCCCGGCGTGGCGGCGCAGGCGGGCGAGCGTGTCGTCGGGCGCGGGCTCTGGGTCGAGGCCGGGGGGCATGGCGGGTCCTGGCTGGGGACGGAGGCGGGATATAGCGGGGCGGGGAGGCGTTTGGGCAAGCGGGGCGTCCGGGCGGGCGGCGCGCGAGGACCCGTTCTCCCTGGCGCCGCAAGGCTGGGCGTGGTGGCCCGGGCACTTCCGCGGGCACGGGCCGGGCATCGGGTGGCCGGAGGTGCGCGGCACGGCGGCCCAGGAAAGCAAGCAAGGTTGAGGCTCTGCCTCAAACTCCGCCAAAGGCAGGCCTTTGGAATCCATTACTTAAACAAATCGGTTTCCAAAGGCCTGCCTTTGGCGGGGTCCCCGCTTCCAGGCATGGGGGCAGAGCCCCTGGCCTTTCTTCGTCAGGTGGTGGGCATCAGGACGTGGTCGACGACCTGGATCACGCCGTTGGACTGGTTGACGTCGGAGATGGTGATGTCGGCGGTGCCGCCCTTGGCGTCGCGCACGGCGATGTTGCCCGGCCCGTTCATCATGAAGGTGAGCGGCTCGCCCTGCAGGGTCCTGAGCTGGGCGCTGCCATGGCCGGCCAGGATCAGGGCGCGCAGCTTCGTCGTCGAGTAGTCGCCGGGGACGACGTGGTAGGTCAGGATCGTGGTCAGCGCGGCCTTGTTCTCGGGCTTGACCAGGGTGTCGACGGTGCCGGCGGGCAGGCCAGAGAACGCCTCGTTGGTGGGGGCGAACACGGTGAACGGGCCGCGGCCCGAGAGCGCGTCGGCCAGGCCGGCGGCCTTCACGGCGGCGACCAGCGTGGTGTGGTCGGCGGAGTTGGCGGCGTTGGCGACGATGGTCTTGGCGGGCGACATGGGCTGGCCGCCGACGGTGATTTCGGACTGCATGGCGGGGGCGCGCATGGGGGCGGTCATGCGCGAGGACTGCGCGAGGGCGGGGGTGGCGAGGGCGAGGGCGGTGGCACAGAGGAGGGCGGTGCTGCGCATGGTGTCTCTCCGGGGGTGGCGTTGTTGGCGTGGCCACGTGCCGGGGTATCGTTGGGAGGCGAAGGGTTGGATGCAGGGGCGAGTCATAGTGCGCGCGCTCAATGCGAAGCCGAGAGCAAGGCAAGTTGTAACGCCACCGGTTGCGCCAGCTATTAGGCTCTGTGACTGAACTCGTCGATGCGCAGGTTGATGAGCGTTGCGGCGAGATGGG
>CAXSES010000146.1:0-7529 GCA_964236225.1 uncultured Acetobacteraceae bacterium | reverse complement strand
CAAGACAGGAAGCAAGATTGAGGCCCTGCCTTCAAGCACGGGCCTCAAACTCCGCCAAAGGCTCGCCTTTAGAATCCCTTGCTTAAGTTGCGCCGGGTCCAGGGGGGGCTCCCCCCTGGCGGGTCTGGGCAGAGCCCAGCCTTGCCTGCTGCCGGGCAGCCATGGGCCGTCTGGAACCCGACCCACCATTGCAGACGGGAGTAGGCCCCCGCCGCAGGGGAGGCGACCGCCTCAACCGCCCCGCCCGCGCCCCCGCGGACGGCTGGCGAGGCCGGGAGCGTCCCCGCCGGCACGGCCCGCGCCGCGCGCCGTGCACACCCCCATCCACACCACGCCGCCCACCAGCAGCAGCAGCGACACCGCCGCCGGCAGCAGCAGCGCCCACCACAGCGCAAGCTGGGCTGGCGTCACGAAATACGCCGCGAGGTGGCGGCCGTGGAACGCAGCCGCGAACGGGATGGTCTGGTGCGTGGCCGCCACGGGGTGGTCGGGCGCATGGTCGGCCAGCCACGCATGGTAGGCGGCGCCGAGCACGCCCGAGAACGGCCCGGCGATCGCCAGGTGCCGCAGCACGGGACTCAGCCTGGCAAGCCGGGCGGGCAGGCCGGAGGGCACGGGCGCGCTGGGCATCGCGGCATCTCCGGGCAGGGGACGCACAGCAGATTGGGATGCGGGCAGGCCAAAGCCAGGGTGAGGCCGGCAAGGGCGAGGCTCCGCCCCACCCGCCAGGGCGAGCCGCCCCCGAGCCTGGCTTCCTGGGTCAAGCCGGTCCAGGCGCGGCTCGCCCCCGCCCTGAAGCCCGCCTTGAAGCCCGCCTTGAAGCAGGGGGCGGGTCCCCGCCTTCAGGCAGCGGGCAGGGTCTGGCCCTGCTTCCTACCCCGGCCGCGCCCTGCGCTGCCGTTCGTGCCAGGCCTCCATCAACTGGATCACCGTCGCCGCCGTCTCCTCGATCGAGCGCCGCGTCACGTCGATCACCGGCCAGCCGCGCCGGGCGCACAGCCTGCGCGCCCACAGCAGCTCCGCCTTGACGCTCTCCAGATCCACGTACTCGCCGCTGCCCTGGCGCATCACCCCCTCGTTCTGCCCGGAGGCGATCAGCTTGAGCCGATGGCGCCGTATCTCGATCAGCGCCGCCGCGTCCAGGGTCAGCCCCACCACAGGGCATTCCGGCTCCTCCAGCCCGGGCGGGTCCGGCGTGCCCGGCACCAGAGGCACGTTGGCCGCCTTGATCCCCCGGTTCGCCAGGTAGAACGACGTCGGCGTCTTCGACGAGCGCGACACGCCGACCACGCACACGTCCGCCTCGGCGATGCCCTTCTGCATCTGCCCGTCATCGTGGGCGAGCACGAAATGCATCGCGTCGATCCGCCGGAAATAGTCCGCGTCGAGCACGTACTGCCGACCGGGACGCGCCATCGCCTGCGCCCCCAGCGTGTCGGTCAGCACCGCCAGCACCGGGTCGAGCACGTTGACCACAGACACGCCGAGCCGGGCGCAGGTCGTCTCCAGGTCATGGCGCAGAGCGTGGTCGATCACCGTGGACAGCACCGGCCCCGGCTCCGCCTCGATGCCCTCCAGGACCCGGTGCAGTTGCAGCCTGGTGCGTATCAGGCTCCAGCGGTGGTGCAGGATCGAGGTGCCGTCGAACTGCGACACGGTGGCCCGCGCCACGGAGTTCAGCGTCTCCCCGGTGGAGTCCGAGACGAGGTGCAGGTTGATGCGGATGCCTGACATGGCAGCGAGGATAGCGGGGATAACTCCGCCGCGCACCCGCCTTGCCCGAGTCAGCCGCGAATGGCGGGGACGGTACGTCCGTACCAGCGTACGCGGGATCAATCCGCAGGGGGTCGCGCCGCGATTCGGGACGCTTCCGGATTCCTGTTCCGCATCAGGGGTTTGCACCTGGCGGAGGGTGTGGATGAACCGGTGTACCGGATCGGCAGAGCGGGTACCCCGTCATCCACAGGGCTCCTCTACCCCTCCCAGAGTCTTTCAAGACTCTCTTTTGAGAGAAGAGGCCGCCGCGTGGACGCCTCGCACGCCATGAGTCGCCGCGCGACTCCCGAACCCGGCGACTCCCCTCGCCCGCGAGTCACGCAAGGCCCGCCGGCAGTTCCCACGTGGCGCGATCGGCTCTACCAAGGTCGCAGGCAGGAGCGGGCGGGATCGATGGGCGAGCTGGGAGCCGACGGGCGGAGCGCCGCCTCGCTGGGGACGAAGCCATTGCTGCGGGTCCTGGGCGGCGAGCCGGTGTGGCCGCCGCCGATGTGGCTGATGCGCCAGGCCGGGCGCTACCTGCCCGAGTATCGCGCGCTGCGGGCGAAGTCCGACTTCATCGGCTGCTGCACCACGCCAGAGCTGGCCACCGAGATCACCCTGCAGCCGGTGCGCCGCTTCGGCATGGACGCCGCGATCCTGTTCAGCGACATCCTGATGGTCCCCTGGGCGCTCGGCCAGGGCCTGCAGTTCGTCTCCGGCGAGGGCCCGGAGCTGCCGCCGATCCGCGACCAGGCCGGCTTCGAGGCGCTCGACCGCGGCCGCCTCGCCGACGCCATCCAGCCGATCCTGGAGACCGTGCGCCGCGTTCGCGCCGCCCTCCCCCCGACGGCCGCCATGATCGGCTTCGCGGGCTCCCCGTTCACCGTCGCCTGCTACATGATCGAGGGCTCCGGCTCGCGCGACTTCGCCGCCACCCGCACCATGGCCTACGCGCGGCCCGAGCTGTTCGGCCGCATCATGGCGCTGCTGGAGGACGTCACGGTCGACTACCTCTCCGCCCAGATCGACGCCGGCGCCGAGACCGTGATGCTGTTCGACAGCTGGGCCGGCATCCTCTCGCCGACGCAGTTCAGGCACCACGTCGTCGGCCCCACACGGCGCATCGTCGAGGCGCTGAACCTGCGCCACCCCGGCACCCCGATCATCGGCTTCCCCCGCCTCGCCGGCACCCTGCTGCGCCACTACGCCGAGCGCACCGGCGTCGACGGCGTCGGCCTCGACACCGTGACCGACCCCCGCCGCGCCGCCGCCGAGGTCCCCGAGCACGTGGCGCTCCAGGGCAACCTCGACCCCCTCGCCCTCGTCGCCGGCGGCGCCGCGCTGCGCGAGGAGGCGCTCGGCGTGCGCGACGCGCTGCGGGGGCGGGCGCACATCTTCAACCTCGGGCACGGCATCCTGCCGCACACGCCGCCCGACCACGTCGCGGAGCTGGTCGCGGCGGTGCGGGGCTGAAGCAAGGCCACGGGCTCTGCCCCCATGCCTGGAAGCGGGGACCCCGCCAAAGGCTCGCCTTTGGAAACCCCGACGGAAGCCTGCGGCATGTCACCCCGGTTTGTGCCGCCGGCCCAAACGAAGGCCGGTCCAGGGGCGCTCGCCCCTGGCGGGTCCCCGCCTCCAGGCATGGGGCAGAGCCCTGGCCTTGCTTCCTTCCCTCCCCATCCCAGGTCCGCACCATGACCCCCGACCCGCTCCGCCTGGTGATCTTCGACTGCGACGGCGTGCTCGTGGACAGCGAGGGCCCCGCCAACCGCCTGGTGGCCGCCGAGGTCACCATGCTCGGCTGGCCCATGACCCTCGAGCAGAGCCTGGAGCATTTCATGGGCATGACCCTGGGCGACATGGCCCCGGTGATCGAGCGCCACCTCGGCCGCCCGCTTCCCCGCGAGTGGCCGGACCAGTTGCGCGACAGGATGCTCGGCGTGCTGGCCCGCGAGGTCGAGCCGATGCCCGGCGCCGCCGCGGTGCTGCGCGGCGTGGCCGCCCTGGGCCTGCCCTACCGAGTGGCGTCGAACTCGTCGCACGCCGAGATGGCGGTGAAGTTCCCGCGCTGCGGCCTCGACGCCCTGGTCGCCGGCCGCGTCCACAGCGCCCGCGACGTCGCCCGCGGCAAGCCCGCCCCCGACGTCTACCTCCTCGCCGCCGCCGCGGAAGGCGTCGCGCCGGCCGCCTGCCTGGTGGTCGAGGACTCCGTCCCCGGCACGGAGGCGGCGGTCGCCGCCGGCATGGCCGTGCTGGGTCTGGCGCCGCACGGCGACGGCGCCGACCTCGCGGCCCTGGGCGCGCGGGTGATCCGCTCGCTCGACGAGGTGGTGCCGATCGCGCGCGCGGCGATGATCGCGCGCGCCGACGCGGCCTGCTCCATGACGCCTGCTTCATGACAATCGACGCGCTGGCCCCGTTCTATCTGTGGACCAAGTCGTTCCACGTGGTCTCGATGGTCGCCTGGATGGCCGGGCTGTTCTACCTGCCGCGCCTCTACGTCTACCATTGCGACATGGCGGCCGGCTCCGCGGAGAGCGAGCGCTTCAAGGGCATGGAGCGCCGCCTGCTCCGCCAGATCATGAACCCCGCGGCGATCTCGACCCTGGTGTTCGGCGCCCTGCTGGTGCTGACGCCGGGCGCCATGGAATGGTCGGCCGGCTGGTGGCAGGTGAAGCTGGCCTGCGTGGCGCTGCTGTTCGGCTTCCACGGCGCCTGCGCGAAATGGCGGCGCGACTTCCTGGAGGACCGCAACGCCCACACCCACCGCTTCTACCGCATGGCCAACGAGGCGCCGACGCTGCTGCTGCTGGTCATCGTCGTCATGGTGATCGTCAAGCCGTTCTGACGGCAGGCGATGCGTTGGCGTAGCAAGCAAGGCTGGGCTCTGCCCAGACCCGCCAGGAGCGAGCCGCCCCTGGACCCGGCGCAACTCAAGTAAAGCCAGTCCAGGGGGGCTCCCCCTGGCGGGTCCAGGGCAGAGCCCTGGCCTTCCTGCCTTTTCCCTGTGCACCATGGGTTGATCCCGCCGCCCGGTTGTGCCACCTGTTGGGCGTCGGCGCCCTGCCGTGTCGCATCCGCGGAACCCTCCGGGCCTGGCCCAGGGCCCGCGCACCCCTCCGTTCCGCCAGTCCCCGCGTGTGTGCCGCCCCCAGGGCAGCCGTCCTTGCACCGTGGCGACTGGCCCCCGATCCGGACGTCCCACCCCTCCCGAGGCCACAGATGCATCTCGCCGAACTCAAGGCAAAGACCCCCGCCGACCTGCTCAGCTTCGCGGAGTCGCTCCAGGTCGAGAACGCCTCCTCGCTGCGCAAGCAGGAGATGATGTTCGCGATCCTGAAGAACCTCGCCGAGAGTGACCAGGCGATCCACGGCGAGGGCACGCTGGAGATACTGTCCGACGGCTTCGGCTACCTGCGCAGCCCCGAATCGAACTACCTGCCCGGCCCCGACGACATCTACGTCAGCCCGAGCCAGGTCCGCCGCTTCAGCCTGCGCACCGGAGACACAGTCGAGGGCCAGATCAGGGCGCCCAAGGACGGCGAGCGCTACTTCGCCCTGCTCAAGGTCAACACCATCAACTTCGAGCCGCCCGAGGCGGTGAAGAACCGCACCAACTTCGACAACCTCACGCCGCTCTACCCCGAGCGCCGCCTGAAGATGGAGCTGGAGCAGCGCGAGCCCGCCGCCAAGGGGATGCAGCGCGACGTCACCTCGCGCGTCATCGACCTGATCGCTCCCATCGGCATGGGCCAGCGCGCCCTGATCGTGGCGCCCCCGCGCACCGGCAAGACCGTGATGCTGCAGAACATCGCCACCGCGATCAGCCACAACCACCCCGAAGTGTTCCTCATCGTGCTGCTCATCGACGAGCGGCCCGAGGAGGTCACGGACATGGCCCGCACAGTGAAGGGCGAGGTCGTCTCCTCCACCTTCGACGAGATGGCCACCCGCCACGTCCAGGTCACGGAGATGGTGCTGGAGAAGGCCAAGCGCCTGGTCGAGCACAAGCGCGACGTGGTGATCCTGCTCGACTCGATCACCCGCCTGGCGCGGGCCTACAACTCCGTCGTGCCAAGCTCGGGCAAGGTCCTGACCGGCGGCGTCGACGCCAACGCGCTGCAGCGCCCAAAGCGCTTCTTCGGCGCCGCGCGCAACATCGAGGAGGGCGGCTCGCTGACCATCGTGGCGACCGCGCTGATCGACACCGGCAGCCGCATGGACGAGGTGATCTTCGAGGAGTTCAAGGGCACCGGCAACTCCGAGATCATCCTCGACCGCAAGATCAGCGACAAGCGCACCTTCCCCGCCATCGACATCACCAAGTCCGGCACCCGCAAGGAGGAACTCCTCGTCGAGCGCGGCACCCTGTCCAAGATGTGGGTCCTGCGCCGCATCCTGAACCCGATGGGGCCGACCGACGCGATGGACTTCCTGCTGGACAAGCTCAAGTACAGCAAGAACAACCAGGACTTCTTCGACGCGATGAACACCTGAGGGGTGGGACGGAAGGCAGGGCCAGGGGCTCTGCCCCTGCTTGAAGGCGGGGACCCCGCCAGGGCGAGCCGCCCTGGACCGGCCTGACTTCAGGAAGGCAGGTCCAGGGGCGACTCGGCCCTGGTGGAGCTTGAGGCAGGGTCTCGACCTTCGGTGGAGGCGGTCGTGGGGGGGAGCGGAGGCATGAACACGCCTCAAGCCAATTTCAGCGAGCGCGAGCGCGTGGCCCGCTACATTAGGAACGGTCCGCCAGCGTTCGCGCCCGGCCATGCCGGCATGCTCCAGATGGCGAGGGTGCTGCTGGTCGAGCGAGTACCGGCTCATGCTGAGATCCTGATCGTGGGCGCTGGCGGCGGGTTGGAGATCCGCTATTTCGCACAGGCAATGCCGGGCTGGCGCTTCGTGGGCGTCGATCCCGCGCCGGCCATGCTTGAACTGGCGAGGCAAACGGCTGGTCCTGCCGCAGGCGAGAGGCTGCGCCTGATCGAAGGCACCGTCTCTGACGCGCCTTCCGGGCCGTTCAACGCCGCGACCTGCATTCTTGTGCTGGGCCTGATCCCGGACGACGGATCGAAGCGGGCGACGCTCGAGATGATCCGCCAGCGCCTGGAACCAGGCGCGCCCTTCATCCTGGTCGATCAATGCATCGACCGCTCGGCGCCTGACTTCAGGCTTCGGCTTGACCGGTACGCTGCCTATGCCCTGGCTTCCGGCGTCGATGCCGAGACTGTCGCAGGCGCTCACACCGCGATCGAGGCGCATCCCGGCATGGTCGCGCCCTGGAGAAACGTGGAGCTGCTTGACACCTCCGGGTTCAAGGACGCGGAGACATTCTACGTCGGCATGGCCTGGCAAGGCTGGGTGGCTTACGCCTGATACCAACGGCCAAGGCGACGACCGGTTCAGCAAGCAAGGCCAGGGTTCTGCCCCCATGGCTGGAAGCGGGGACCCCGCCAAAGGCTCGCCTCTGGAATCCCTTGCTTAAGTTGCGCCGGGTCCAGGGGGGGCCTCCCCTCTGGCGGGTCTGGGCGGAGCCCAGCCTTGCCTGCCTGAACGCCCGTCGCATTCGGCCGTTGGCATAAGGTGTCCGAAGCGGTTCAGTCCACAGTCGCGAAGGGCATGCCATGGACGATGAAGTCGTCCGGGCTGCGCGTGCCTCCCCACTGGTTGAGGAGGCGGCTCTTCGGGTCCATCGTCATCTCCCACGTCCTGACCTCGCAGGGCAGGTCGCTCCCGTAATGGTCCATGCCGATCGAGTTCTCGACCACGCAGCC
>CAXSES010000145.1:5389-7532 GCA_964236225.1 uncultured Acetobacteraceae bacterium | reverse complement strand
TGCCTCAAACTCCGCCAAAGGCTCGCCTTTGGAATCCATTACTTAAGTGAAGCCGAGCCAGGGTGGCTTGCCCTGGCGGGTCTGGGCGTAGCTGGCCGAAGGTTCTGATGGCCCTCGCGCGCCGGGCGCGTTCGAGGCTTGCGACCCTCTCCCATAGCTCGGCGCTTGCGGCGGCTGGCGCACGGCGTCACCAGGTCGGGTTTGTCCGCGTCCCGCCTGAAGAGGCTGCGCCTTCTCAGGCGCAGCGGGCGATGGCGCTAGCGTGCTCCGGTCGCCAGGCCATCGGCTCGCCGCGGGTCGGTCGCGCCTGTGATCAGGCCGGACGCCTGATCGACGAGGATCGCTTCCGCCAGCCCCCAGGTCGTCGTCTGCTGGGTCAGGCTGTAGCCTTCCCCCTGAAGGGCGGTGAACACCTCGGACGAGAGAGCATTCGGCTCCAGGTAGACGGTGTCGGGCAGGTACTGGTGATGGATGCGGGGGGCGGCGACGGCCGAGCCGATGTCCATGCCGTAGTCGATGACGTTCTGGATGACCCCGAGAACCTCGGTGGGTATGCGCGAGCCGCCGGGCGCGCCGGCGACCATGAACACCTTCCCCTTGTCCAGGAGGATGGAGGGCGACATCGAGCTCAGGGGGCGCTTGCCCGGCTGGATGTCGTTGGCGACGCCCTGCACCAGGCCGTAGAGGTTGGGGACGCCGGGCTTTGAGGTGAAGTCATCCATCTCGTCGTTGAGCAGGAACCCGGTGCTGCCGGCGATGACCCCTGCCCCGAACAGGTTGTTGATCGTGTAGGTGACGGACACGGCATTGCCGAAGCGATCGAGGACGGAGAAGTGCGTGGTGTGCGGACCCTCGGCCACAGGAGCGGGGAGGCCGCCCAGCCCGGGCCTGGTCGTCGCGGAGGACCCCGCGGTCGCGGGCAGGATGTTCGCGCGTATCTTCGCGGCGTAGCTCGCGGACAGCAGTTGCTGCAGGGGATTGGCGATGAAGTCCGGGTCGCCCAGGTAGGTGTTGCGATCCGCGTAAGCCTGTCGCTCCGCCTCCACCGTGTAGTGGACCGCCTCGGTCGAGTGGAAGCCGAGCTGGGACAGGTTGTAGCCCTCCAGCACCTTCAGGACCTCGCACAGCACGGTTCCTCCCGAACTCGGAGGCGGCGAGGACAGCACCTTGTAGCCCCGGTAGCTGCATTGCACCGGCGCGAGCTCCTCCGCCGTGTACTGCTCGAAGTCGGCCTTGGAGAGGATGCCGCCGTTCGCGGCGCTTGCCGCGACCACCGCGTCGGCGATCGGGCCCTTGTAGAAGGCGTTGGCGCCCCCAAACGCGATCTTCAGCAGGGTTCGCGCCAGGTCATGCTGAACGAGGCGGTCGCCCGCCTTGTAGGGCTGGCCCTGGTTGAGGAAGATTCCCGCCACGTTCGGCTGCTGCGCGAACTCCTCGGTCGAGGTGCTCAGCTCGCTGATGTCGCCCGCGTCGAGGACGAAGCCGAAATCGGCAAGGGCGATGGCAGGCCCGATCAGGGACAGTCGCGACCGCGTGCCATACTCCTCGCGCGCCTTCTCCAGGCCGGCCACGCTGCCGGGAACGCCGACCGCGAGGTAGCCGAAAAGGCTCAGGCCAGGGATCACGTTCCCGTTCGCGTCCTGGAACAGGGTCGTCGTGGCCTTGAGCGGCGCGCGCTCGCGGAAGTTGATGAAGGTGTCGCGCCCGTCCTGCAGGTGGATGGTCATGAAGCCGCCGCCGCCGAGGTTGCCGCAGCACGGATCGACGACGGCCAGCGCGTAGCCGATGGCAACGGCGGCGTCGATCGCGTTTCCGCCGGTGTCGAGCACGTAGCGGCCGACATCCGAGGCGATATGCTGGTCGGTGACGACCATCTCCCGGTGCGACGTCGCCGTTTGCGATGTCATCTGGGCTCTGCCCGGTGCGGCAAGCGCCATGAGGCTGGCCGCCGCGCAACCGATTAGGAGATGTTTCCTCATGCTTCCTCGCTGTTCTGGTGCGCACGCACCCATCAGGACGGCCTGGATGCCGCGTTCGGGACGAAGCCGACAGGCCATGGCGGGGTGGAAACCTGTTCCTGGCTCCGTGACCTGGGATCATCAACACGCTGCCGGCCCCTGAGGCAACAGATACCTGAGGCAAC
>CAXSES010000145.1:0-5289 GCA_964236225.1 uncultured Acetobacteraceae bacterium | reverse complement strand
CCTGAGGCAACAGATACCTGAGGCAACGATCCATGCCGACGGCCGGCCGTCGGCATGAGCCTGCCCCTTCGCTTGCGTGGGGCCTACCCGGTCTGGCCGAGCCGTTCCAGCGCGTCGCCCAGCCGCGCCGCGCCGGCTTCGATCACCCGCGCCGTGATGCCGCCATGGCCACGCACCGCGTTGTAGCCGCCGGTGCCGAGCGTTTGCTCCATCCGCGAGCAGGGATGGCAGGCGCCGGTCGCCTCCAGCACCGCGCCGCCCACCCGGAACCGCCAGCCCTTCAGCGCGTGCAGGTTCACCCCGGCCACCACGATGTTGCGCCGCAGGTGCTCCGGCGTGACCGCGAGGCCCAGGCACCGTCCGATCGCTTCCAGGTCGATGTCGGCGATCAGGGTCACCTGGCGTTGTCCGGTCGTGGCGCTTCGGTAGTGGTCGCCCTCCACCCCGCAGGCGGGGTCGAGCGCCAGCGCCGCGGCCACGTCCATCGCGGCGTGCCGGGCCGGCCTGGTTCCCAGCCAGCGCACGACGCCCGGCCGCATCGGCGCGCACAGCAGCCGCGCCAGGGGAGAGCCGGGGCTGAACATGCGGGCGAAACTCCAGACCGGGCGGCGGTGCGCAGGTGCGAGTTGCTCCTGCGCGTGGCGTCGTCAAGCCGGGCGCCAACCGAACGGCCTGGCGCGAGCGGGCGGCGAGGTGAGCGCGAGGCGGTGAGGTTCGGTTGGCACCTGACGGCGCGTGGCATCGGGGGTAGGTTCGCGCAGGACAGGGAGACAGCCATGACCGTCGAGGCCCACCATCAGGCCAGCCTGATCGAGACCGCCCAGCTTGAGCTGCAGCGCGCCCATCGCGCGGCCCTCGCGCTGGATGCCGGCGAGATCCGCCGTGGCGTGCAGCTCGCGCTCGATGCCGTGCGCGAGGCCGCCCTTCCCACGGGCGGCGAGGCCGGGGCGTCGGTTCCGTCGCCGGACACGCTGCACCGACTGGCGGGCACGCTCGAGCGCGCGCTGGCCGATCTGCAGGACGGGCGGCTCGCGGAGCTTGGCGCGTTGCTTGAAGCCGCACGCAAGGAGCTGGTGGCCTAGGAGAGGCCGATCCGTCGCGATCGACGGGGTGCCCCGCATCCGGTCGGGCGGGTGGCTCATGGTCGCGGCCCCGACATCGACCTGTCAGGAAGCAAGGCTGGGCTCTGCCCAGACCCGCCAAAGGCCAAGGCCTCTGGACACCGATTTACTTAAGTCATGGATTCCAAAGGGCTCGCCCTTTGGCGGAGTTTGAGGCGGAGCCTCAACCTTGCCTGCCTCACTGGTCACGCCCACGGCCTGTCGGCCTCAGGCAGGCGGGCCGCGCTCCACCAGCCGCGAGAGGAACGCCGCGCCGTATGGGATCGCCGCGTCGTTGAACGCGTAGGCGGGGTTGTGCAGCGAGGCCGCCTCGCCGATGCCCATCTGGATGTAGGCGCCGGGCACCTGCTCCAGCATGAACGAGAAATCCTCCGATCCCATCACCGGGGGTTCGTCGCGCTCCACCGCCGCCTCGCCGACCAGCGACGCCGCCGCGTCCGCCATCGCGGCCGCGTGCGCCGGGTCGTTGCGCAGCGGGTTGAACAGCACCCGGAAATCCAGCTCCGCGGTGGCGCCCAGCCCCGCCGCGACCCCCTCTGCAGTGCGCCGCAGCAGGCGTTCGAGCTGCGCCAGGATGTCCGCCGACATCGCCCGCGCCGTGCCGGACAGCATCACCTCCGACGGGATGACGTTGTAGGCGGCGCCGCCGGCGATGCGGGTGATGCTCAGCACCGCCGGCTCGTGCGGTGACAGGCTGCGCGTCACGATGGCCTGCGCGGCGCAGACGACCTGCGCGGCCGCCACCACCGGATCGACGCCGGTTTCCGGGCGGGCGCCGTGCGCGCCCACGCCGGCGACGCGGATGTCGAAGAACGCGCCGCCGGCCATGAAGGCGCCGGGGCGGATCGAGAACGCCCCGAGCGGCGCGCCGGGCCGGTTATGCAGGCCATACGCCGCGTCGCAGGGGAAGCGCTCGAACAGCCCGTCTGCCAGCATCGCCAGCGCGCCGCCCGCGCCCTCCTCGCCGGGCTGGAAGATCACCCGCGCGGTGCCAGCGAAGCGCCGGGTCTCGGCCAGGTGGCGCGCCGCGCCCAGCAGCATCGCGGTGTGCCCGTCATGACCGCAGGCGTGCATCCGGCCGGGCACCGTGCTGCGCCAGGCGACGTCCGCCGCCTCCTCGATCGGCAAGGCGTCCATGTCGGCGCGCAGCCCGACCGTGGGGCCGCCGCCCGTGCCGAGGATGGTGCCCACGACGCCGTGCCCGCCCACGCCGGTCGCGACCTCGATCCCCCAGGCGGCCAGTTGCGCGGCGACCAGCGCCGCGGTGCGCGGCACCTCCAGGCCCAGCTCGGGATGCGCGTGCAGGTCGCGCCGGATCGCCGTCAGCGCGTCGTGGTAGGGGGCGATGGCTTCGAGGCTGGACACGGCGCCCTCCACGGCGGTTTCTGGCCGGGGATGGTGCGGCAGGACGGCGCACGGCGCCAGAGCGGTGATCGCCGGGCCGATGCCTGTTTCGTGAGGCGGCCGGCAGAGCAGGCAAGGTTGAGGCCCTGCCTCAAACTCCGCCAAAGGCGCGCCTTTGGAATCCACTACCAAATAAAGCCGGTCCAGGGGGAGGTCCTCCTGGCGGGTCTGGGCGTAGCCTGCCGAAGGTTCCGACGGCCCTCTTGGGCCGTTGGAATGGCAGGCGGAGGGAGAGCCCAGCCTTGCTTCCTGCCTGCCTTCAGGCTGCGACCTTCCCGGCGGGGTGCGGGTCCAGGGCGTCGAGGCACTGTTCCGCCTCGTCCAGGCGGCCGGTGGCCAGGGCGGAGAACGCCCGCAGCGCCATCGTCAGGCGCTGCTTGTCCCGGGACGGGAACTCGGGGATCGAGAGGCTGTCGGCGTGACGGTCCGGCATGTCCAGGGATCCTCGTTCTGTGAATGTCTGGCCCGCGCAGCATCCCTCGGATTGATGAATCCATCGTGAAGCGCCGCGCCGCGGCAGGGCGCCCGTCCCGCGCGCCATGGGCACGAAAGTGGAACATCCGGCCTGGACAGAGGAGTCCCGAGGACTCAGGATCGGTTCTTTCGCAATCCAGCCCCGGTGAGACACGCGCCTTGTCCTCGGCCCGCCCGCTCCGCACCCACCAGGCGCAGCTTCTTGCGATCATCCGCGCCCTTGCCGCGGGCGAGGCGGACGGGTTGCGCGACGTGCTGGCGGCGGTCACGCCGGGCGGCGGCAAGAGCCTGCTGCCGGTGCTGGCCGCCCAGGGCCTGATCGAGGCCGGCGTGGTGGAGCGCGTGTGCTGGGTGGTGCCGCGCGACAGCCTGCGCCTGCAGGCGGAGGAGGCGTTCGCCGACCCTTACTGGCGTGCGGCGCTGGGCCACGCCCTGTCCGTGCGCGCCGCCGAGAACGCCGCGGACCCGAGCCGGGGGCAGGCCGGCTACGTCACCACCTACCAGGCCGTGGCGGCGGCGCCGGCGCTGCACCTGGCGGAGTTCCGGCGGCATCGCACCCTGCTGGTGCTGGACGAGGCGCATCATCTGCCGGCGCTGGACGAGGGCGGTGCTGGCGGGAGCGTCGATCCTGCGGCGGCGTGGTCGGCGGCACTGCTGCCGCTGCTGTCGCATGCCCGGGTGCGGCTGCTGCTGTCGGGCACGCTGGAGCGCGCGGATGGCCGGCGCATTCTGTGGCTGCCGTATCGCCGCGCGGGCGGGCGCGGCCAGGGTGGAGACGGCCAGGGTAGGGACGGCCAGGGTGGGAGCGGCCAGGGCGGGGTCAGCGGTGACGAGGTGGATCTGGCGGCGCCGGGCTGGGCGGTGATCGGGTATTCGCGGGCCCAGGCGCTGGCGGAGCGCGCGGTGCTGCCGGTGCGCTTCGGGGCGCTGGACGGAGAGGCGAGCTGGCTAGCCGAACCCGGGCCGGACGGCACGCGAGCCACGCTCGGGCCGCACCGGCTCGGCGGCTCGCACCCGACGGAGACCACGCGCCCGGCGCTGTTCACCGCGCTGCGCACCGGGTTTGCCGACGCGCTGCTGCGCGAGGCGTTCGACGCCACGCGCACGCTGCGGGCGGGGCGGCGCGCTCGGCTGGGCCTGGCCGCGGGCGAGGCGGGCCGTGGCCTGGGCAAGCTGCTGGTGGTGGCCGCAGACCAGGAGCAGGCGCGGCGCTACGTCGCGGTGCTGCGGGGCTGGGCGCCGCGCGGCAGCGATGCGGTGCGGCTCGCCGTGTCGGACGAGCGCGACGCGCACGAGACCCTGGCGGCCTACCGGCTGCGGGCGGAGCCCAGCGTGCTGGTCACTGTGGCGATGGCTTACGAGGGGCTGGACGCGCCGGAGATCGCCGTGGTGGCGGCGCTGACGCACATCCGCTCGCGGCCCTGGCTGGAGCAGATGGTGGCGCGCGCCACCCGGGTCGATCGCCACGCCGGCGACTACGAGAGCCAGCACGCCCTGGTGTTTCATCCGGACGACCCGTTCTTCGCGCGCTTCCGCTGGCGCATGGAGCAGGAGCAGGGCACCCGCGCCCGCCCGCGGCCGGCGCGCCGGCAGGGGGATCTGCCGCTGTGGCTGTCCGAGCAGCTTGCGCAGGTCCGCGAGGAGCGGGGCATCGTGCCGCTGGAGAGCAACGCGCTCACGCTGCGCTATGCCCTGCTGCGGCCGGGGCCGGAGCTTGCGATGGCCAGGCCGGAGGCAGTGGAGGCGGCGCAGGCCGAGTTGCTGGAGGCGCCGAGCCAGGCGGAGCGGCGCCTGCGCCACCGCATCACCGAGCTTGTGGCCGCGCAGGCGGTGGAGGACGACGTCGAGGCGCATGGCCGCGCGCGGGGCGGCTACCACGCCTACAACGCCGCGCTGAAGCGCGTGCTGGGTCGCAGCCGCGCCGAGATGGGGCTGGCCGAGCTCGAGGCGGCGGTGGCGTGGCTGGGTCGCAACCGCCTGGGAGATCATCTGCATCTTCTGGAAGGCGACCCTCGCTATGCCTGGGATGCAAGGCGGCGCGCGGGTGAGTGGCGCCCGCCGGTGGGCCGGGCGACCGGCAGGGCGGCAAGGTCGAGCGGCTCCGGCACGCCAGGGGCGGGCAAGATCGTGTAGGCCGGCCGTTGTCGAAGGGCGGGCGGGCCGGCGCGTCCTGTCGCAGGCCCGGTGAGCGGGGTTCGGCATCTTTTTTCACAAACGTGGTTGACCCGGCGGCTCCTGAGGCCTAACTCTGCCTTCACCGGGCTGGCGGAAAACATTCTTTGCTTTTTCC
>CAXSES010000144.1:3542-7536 GCA_964236225.1 uncultured Acetobacteraceae bacterium | reverse complement strand
AGGCATGGGGGCAGAGCCCCTGGCCTTGCTTGCTGAGCCGGTCATCGTACAGAGCCGTTGGCATGAGGCGCGCCGATCCAGGGCGGTCCGCTCGCGGCCATGCGCTTTACACCGTGGCCGGTGTCGCCCTAGGGTCCGCGACCATCGAACGCGATCGGACCATGCCGCCCCTGCCTGCGACACCGACCTGGGAGCTGGCTGGCCCGTACGGCCCCGAGCGGTGGCTCGGGCAGCCCGGCGCCTTCGAGCAGGTTCTCCTGGCCGGCGAGCGGGTCAGCCTCGACCCCATGGACGGCGAGCTGCATGTCCTGCGCCCGCGCGGGTCGAACTGCCCGCACCCCGGCCCCTGGCCGTTCGGCTTCGGCTTCTGCCCCCTGTGCGGCACCGCGCTGCCGCCGCCGCCGCCGGCGCGCGAGGCGCAGCCCTGGTCCTCGCCCGCCAACGCGGCGTCCGGGCTGCCGGCGGCCTGCGCCCGGGGCACGCCCGATCCGCTGCGGCGCGCCGAGCTGGCGATGCCCGGGCCGTCGCGCCTCGACTTCTTCGTCGCAGGCGCGCCGTCCCGCCTGCTGGCGCTCGACCAGACCACCGGGCGGCTGCACGTCTGGGTCGAGGGCTGGTCCGACGCCTTCGAGGGCGGGGGCTGGCGCGCGCTCGCCGACCTGCCCGGCGCCGCCGACCTGCCGCGCTGGAGCTGGAGCGTCGCCGCGTTCGCCGACGGCGTCGCTGTCCCGGGCGCGGCCGGCCCGCTCTGGGTGTCGCTCGGGCCACGCTCTGCCACGGTGGTCGCCGCCGGGCCGGCGGCGGGGTTGGATCGTGCGGCGGGCGGGGACGGCGCGGCGGGCGGTGCCGCGGGCCTCGGCAGCATGGCGCTGGTGCCCGTCTCGGCCGGGGGGCTGGCCGGGGAGGCGGGCGGCGCGCTGGCGATGGCGTTCCGCTCGCCCGCCACGTCCGGGTGGCAGCGCGCGCCGGTCAGGGGCGCCTCCCTGGCGGGCGAGGTGTTCGCGGCGCCCTCGGTCAACGGCCGCGAGGCGTTCTGGGTCGGGCGGCACGGCCAGCTCTTCGCCCGCCTCGACGGGGCGGCGCCGGTCTGCGAGTGGCGGCCGTGGCGCGAGGGCTGGCAGCCCATGCAGGGCGTGCGCCCGGTGCTGTCGCCCAACGGCGTGTTCCACCAGCTCGGCCTGATCGAGGGGCGCCAGGCGTTCGAGGCGCTGCTGCCGCCGGGCGCCACGCCGCAGCGGCGCGCGTTCGGGCGCTACGTGACGAGCTGCGGCGCCGCCAGCTTCTCCGGCATGGTCCGGTTCGGCGAGCCGTGGGAGCCCAGGCGCATGGAGTACCGCGGCGAGGACGCGTTCCTGCTGCCTCTGCTGGCGTTCGACGCGGAGCGCTTCCTGGTGGCGTCGTGCACGCCGCGCATCGGCCTGCTGAACTTCATCCGCACGGACCAGATCGCGGATGTCGCGCTGGAATGCCGGATCAGCTTCACCACCGCCTCGGTCGCGCCGACCTTCCTGGGCGTCACGATCCGCGCGGTCTCCGCCTGGGAGATCGTGCCGCTCGTCCACCGCCGCAGCCTGCTCGTCTACGACCTGCGCGCCAATCGCTGCCACCGCTGGCCGCTGGACGGCGACGGCGCCGGCGATGCCTAGCCGCGTCCGCCGCCGGGTCCGCGCCGCCGCGCCCGCCGCCGCCCGCGCCGCCGCGCCGCCCTCCGTCCGCGCCCTCGTCCGCGTCGCCGTCCGCGCCCTCGTCCCGGCGTTCGGCCGCGTCCTCGCGGCCGCGCTGGGCCTCGTCCTGCCGGCCGCCGCGGCGCGGGCGGACGTTCCCTCGCTCTACCTGGTGCAGAACTCCGGCTGGATGGAGCCGTTCTTCGTCGACCCCGCCTCGCCGTTCAAGCCGCTGCTCGCCGCCCTGGTCGACGCCTCGCAGACAGGGCGCACCATCATCGCCGATTTCAGCCAGGACGGGCAGGTGCCCGGCCGGCGCTCGCCCGCGGTAGACTATGACGGCCCGTTCGCGCCGGGGCCGGTGCGCGCGGCGATCGACGCGCTGGCGCTGGCGGTGCGCCCGGGCGGGCGGCTCGCGGACGCTGATTTCGACGGCGCGCTGGTGCGCTCGCTCGACACGGTGCTGGCGGGCAGGCCCGGCATCGTGTGGATCGCCACCAACAACAAGAACTCGCCCAACAACAGCGCGGAGATCAACCGCAACACCCGAGGCTTCGCCGAGCTGGTGCGCGGCAGCGACGCCCTGCCGTTCGTCGCCGCCTACCCGGTGCGCATGCCCGTCACCGGGCGGCAGTACACCGAGCGCGGCCTGATCCTCTACGCCATCGCCTACGGCGAGGAGGCGGCCGTGGCGCTGTCGCGCATCGTGGACTCGGCCCCGATGCGCGCTCTGTTCACCGACCCGCCGTTCCGGCTCAAGCACCTGGAGCAGGCGCCGCTGGCGTTCTCAGCCACCGGCGCCGACGCCCCTGCCGCGGCCTCCACCCCGCCCGGCGGCGGCATCGTGCTGCAGGGCGTGCCGTCGGGCGGCGCCACGGTGCGCGTCGCCGGCACTCTGCGCTCGGAGTACTACCCGCAGACCATCGTGGCCGCCGACGTGGCGCTCGCCTGGTCCGCGCTCGACGGCGTGGCGGACCCGCAGTCGCTCGCGGACAGCGTGGAGCCGCGATCGATCCGCGGGCTGGCCTCGGGCGCGGGGCAGGGGGTGACGCTGGTGCTGCGCACCCCCGCCGTGCCCCGCCCGCCCGGCCTGGCGGGGCTGTTCGCGCGGACGGGGGTGCTGCACGGCACGCTGAGGCTGCGCCTGGACAATCTTTCGATGGCGCTCGGCGAGGATTTCGTCGCGAAGATGGGCGACATCGCGGCGCTCGACCAGCTTCCCGACGTGTTCGCCGACTACCGGACGGTGGGCGCCGCCACGGCGATGCTGCCGGTCACACTGGCGGTGCGTTTCTCCCCGTGGCCGCTGGTCGCGGCGCTGGCGGCGGCGGCGCTCGTCCTGCTCGCGCTGGCCGCCGTGCTGCTTCTGCTGGCCCGCGCCCGGCAGTACAGCGTGGCGGTGGACGGGCGCAGCCGCCCCTTCGCGCTGCGCCCGATGCAGTCGCGGACCGTGGCGCTGCCGGATGGCCGCGCGCTGGTGGTCACGGGGCGGCTGTTCGGCCCGCACCGCCGCGTCGTGCTGGACCGGTCGCGGAAGCCGCCGCGGTGAGCCGGGCCGGCCCGCCGATCCATGCCGGCGCGGCGCGCCCGCCCGACGCCCGACGGGCCCTCCCGCCGGCCGGGACGCCGCGGCGTGCCGGCCCGATCTCCCCGAAGCAGCGAGCCTCCCGAGGTGCAGATGGCCGAACCCCCGCGTCCGAGCGCCGCCCCTGTCCTCGCCGGGCCGCCGGGCTACCGCATCCCGCCGCCGCAGACGAGCCCGGCCGCGCCCGGCGCCGCCCCCTCCGCGCCGTCCCAGGCGGCCCCGCCTCCCGGCGCGGCCACGGGCGCGGCCCCTGGGGCGACCAATGGGGCGGCCGCGATCCGCGAGCCGGTGCTGATCGGCGGCCTGACGCAGGACGGGGCGATCCTGGGGGCCGTCGTGATGCTGGCGCTGGCGGTGGTGTTCTTCCTGCTGCGCGGCGCGGTGCGCAGCCACCTGATCGCCAACCGCGCCACGCTGTCGTCCGCGAACGGCGCGTCGTGGGCGCTGTTCACCTTCCTGTTCGTCGCCGCGTTCACCGTGGTGTTCGGGCTGATCGGCGATTTCTGGACGCTGGCGTCGTTCATCGTGCCGCTCGGCGTGCTGAGCCTGGTCACGCTGGCGCTGTTCGTCGCGCTCTACAGCTCCGCGACCAGGATCGGCCGTTGAGCGGGCACCCGTCGCCGCCCGCACCGCCTGGCCGCCCGGCAGGACTGGCGCGTCGCCCGGCAGGCCTGGCGCGTCGCTGGGCAGGCCTGGCGCGAAGCCGGACAGGTTCGGGGCGCGGCGGGGCAGGTTCGGTGCGCGG
>CAXSES010000144.1:0-3442 GCA_964236225.1 uncultured Acetobacteraceae bacterium | reverse complement strand
GCGCGGCCCCCAGACAGGAGCCCGCGATGTCTGACCGCGCTGACGCCCCCGCCGCCCGGGCGGCGACGCCCGCGAAGGTGACGAAGCTGCGCCCGACTCTGTTCGTGGCGCTGGGCGGCACCGGCAAGGAGATCGTGCTGCGCCTGCGCCGTCGCATCCTGCAGAACGACTGGGGCGGCCCTGGCAACAGCCGCCGACTGCGCGACATCGCCGACTTCCCGATCGCCTCGTTCATCTACTTCGACACCGACACCACGGAGGCGGTGGAGACCGACCGCGCCCAGCGCTCGGACCCTCTGTCGCGCGCGGTCGCGTTCAAGGACGCGGAGCGCCTGCAGCACGGCGTGGACGTGATGCGCTACATGCGCGAGCTGGACAGCTACCCGCACATCCGCGCCTGGCTGCCCGACGGCGACCTCGCCTCGATCAACACGGAGAAGGGCGCGGGCCAGGTGCGCTCGATCTCTCGCCTGCTGTTCTTCGACCAGTTCAGCCGCTTCCAGCACATGGTGCGCGAGCAGGGCAACGCCGTGCTCAACAACATCGGCCGGCAGCAGCAGCTCGCCGAGCTGGGCCTCGACATAGAGCACGAGCTGCGCGTCGTGGTGATCGCCTCCTCCGCCGGCGGCACCGGCTCCGGCAGCTTCATCGACGCCGGCCTGGCGATCCGCTCGATGCGCGACCCGAAGCCCGCGCAGGTCGACCTCGTGCTGATGCTGCCGGGGGGCTTCCGGGGCGCGGGGCTGCAGCGCGTCAACGCCAACAGCTTCGCCGCGCTGATGGAGCTGGAGCACGTGATGCGGCCAGGCTCCAGCCCGCCCTACGTGGACCGCTGGACCAGCGACGGCGCCAGGCCGTCCAACCTGCTGCCGTTCAGCGAGGCGTACCTGATCGACACCACCAACGTCTCGCGCGACCAGACCGGCGACATCAACCACCTGTACGACATGGTCGCCGACGTGCTGTTCGAGGATTTCGGCTCGAGCGAGTTCTCCTCGCGCAAGCGGTCGATCTCGGTCAACACCGGGCAGTACAAGCTGGTGAACTACCTGCCGCCGCTGCCTGAGCGATTCGGCCAGCAATCGCTGTCGTACAGCTGCGCGTACTCCTCGTTCGGCCAGGCCACGATCGTGACCAAGGGCCTCGCGGCGCTCGACGCCGCCTCGGTGGTGGCCACGCGGCGGATGATCCAGTCGTTCTTCAACGTGGCACAGTCGGGCTCCGGCCGCCTGCCCACGCCCGACGAGCGCCAGGCGTTCGTGGAGAACAGCTTTTATCTCGGCGCCACCACCTTCGAGGACACGCTGCAGGGCGTGGAGGACGACACGATCAACGAGCCGGCGCTGATCGGCGAGCTGCTCAAGCAGGACACCGGCGACACCGTCGAGACCAGGCTCGCCGACCAGATCCACCGACGCCACCAGGAGGAGATCCTGGCCTCCGGCGACCTGCGCAACTGGCCGACCCAGGCGCTGCGCATCTTCGAGGAGAGCCGCGACGACGTGGTCGGCCGGATGGACCACGTCGGCGAGTACGGCCCGTCGGGCGCCGCGATCAGGGCGAACCGGCAGCGCATGGTCCGCTTCCTGCGCTCGGACGACGAGGGGGCGGTGCGCGCGCTGCTGTTCCGCTTCCTCGACAACCGCGCGCGCGGCGGGCTGGACTACACGATCCGGCTGGTCTCGGAGGCCAAGCTGCGGCTGGAGGAGGAGGGGCGGCGCATCGCCGAGATCGGGCACCGCTACGAGGCGCGCGCAGAGAGGGTGCGCGCGCGGTTCAACCTGTCGCTGGAGAACCTGCGCGACGCCGGGCGCAACCGGCTTCTGCTCGGGCCGGACCGCAAGGCGGCGGAGAAGTTCCTCGACCACCTGCGCGAGGAGAGCGCGTACTACGTCAAGCTGCGGCTGCGCGCCGTGGCGGCGGCCGAGGCGGTGGAGTTCGTCGCCGACGCCTCGCGCGATCTCGGCACCCTGCGCGGCCGCGACGCGGAGGGGCGCGAGATGTGGGACGGCGCCATCGCAGAGCTGGTCGAGGGCCGCCACCAGGTCGAGCGCGTGCTGGGCGTGCTCGACGACGAGGCGGCGCTGCTGCGCGACGCCGTGGGGCGGCAGAACGCGGGCACCTACATCGTGCTGCCCGACGCGGACGCGGAGGCGGAGGGCCTGCTGGAGTTCGCGCAGCCGGAGATCGACGCGTGGGCGGCGGCGGTGTTCACCGGCGAGGGCGGCTCGCGCGCGCTGTTCCCGCGCCTGGAGAACCCCGCCCAGCTCGCCGAGCTGCTGGCCAAGCTGCGCGGCTACGCCCGGGCGCAGCTCGCCCCGCGCGCGGAGCGGCTGCGCTCCGTGCGAGAGATACTGGCAGCCCTGGAGCCGGAGCAGCGACGCGAGATACTGCGCGGGGCGATGCGCAGGGCGATGCCCTGGGTGAACGCGAGGTTCGACCGGCTCGGCGACGGCCTGCCGATGGGCGACCGCTACAAGCTCTACGTCGCGGTGGAGGACGGCCACGGCTTCGGCGCCGGCCTGCGCGACGAGGTGCGCCAGGCGATCCCGGCGGCGCTCGGCTTCGGAAGCTGCGAGATCGTCAGCTCCGGGCTGCGCGACCGGCTGGTGATCTACTGCGAGCTGAGCGGCATCCCGCTCGACACCCTGGTGCCGCTCGGCGACACCTGGCGGCGCGACTACAGGCTGGAGCGGCGCGGGCCGCTGCCGCTGCACAACCACCGCTCCGCAGTGCGCTTCGCCAACCCAGTGGTGCCGACCACGCTCGAGATCGAGGACATGCGGCGGCTGATGGGGATGTTCCTGCGCGCGGTGTGCTTCGGCCTCCTGCAGCGCAACCCTGGGCAGGAGGCGGCCTACAAGCTCGACCTCGGCGAGGGCGACTGGGAGGATGTCGGCTCGGAGCGCGACATCCGCGCCGACGGGCTGCTGGACAGCCACCGCGCCGCCGTGGGCGCGGCGCTCGACAGGTTCGAGCGCGCGCTGTCGCCGATCCAGGTGCTCGCGGCTTCGGTGCTGCTGCGCTGGACCGGCCGCCAGGCCTACGCAGCGCGCCGCGTGCAGATCGACCTCAACCGAAGCGAGCGGCGCCCGGGCCTGCTGCAGCGCGTCGCCCTGGAGGCGTCCGACCTCTATCTGGCCCGCTTCCGGCAGATGGACGGGGCCACCGCGCTCGGCCGCGTCGAGGATCTGCGGCAGGCGCTCGAGGGCACGATCGCGACCTGGACGATCGAGGTGGCGGCCAGCGTGGACGACGTCGACCCGTTCGACTCCAACAAGAACCCGGACGACCCGCCGGAGCTGCGCGCCGCCGACAAGCGGACGATCGTGCCTGCGCGCTTCGCCACCGCCAGCCTGACCGAGCTTGCGACTCGCGGGCAGAGGGCTGGCGGGGCAACGGCCGCGACCGCCGCCTCGGCTGCCTTTCCTGTTCCGGCGGC
>CAXSES010000143.1:4914-7587 GCA_964236225.1 uncultured Acetobacteraceae bacterium | reverse complement strand
GACCCCCGCCGTCTTCCTGACCCCCGCCGACCTCCCGACAAGGACCGGAGCCACGATGCACTACGAGCAGTTCTTCCAGGCCGGCATCGACGGCCTCAAGCGCCAGGGCAACTACCGCCGCTTCGCCGAGCTTGAGCGCCGCGCCGGCCACCTGCCCCGCGCCACGCTGCACGAGAGTTCCACGCAGCACGGGAACTCCGCGCAGCACGGGGGTTCCGCGCAGCATGGGGCCGAGACCACCCGCGAGGTCACCGTGTGGTGCTCCAACGACTACCTCGGCATGGGCCAGCACCCCGCAGTGCTCGCCGCCATGCACGAGGCGCTCGACCACCACGGCGCCGGCGCCGGCGGCACGCGCAACATCTCCGGCACCCAGAGCTGCCACGTCGCCCTGGAGCGCGCGCTCGCCGGCCTCCACGGCAAGCAGTCCGCCCTGCTGTTCAACTCCGGCTACATGTCGAACTGGGCCACGCTCGGCACCCTCGCCGCGCGCCTGCCCGGCTGCGTCGTGCTGTCGGACGCCGCCAACCACGCCTCCATGATCGAGGGCATCCGCCACAGCCGCGCCCGCTGCGAGGTGTTCGCCCACAACGACGTCGCCGACCTGGAGCGCCGCCTCGCTGGCCTGCCCGCCGACACCCCCAAGATCGTCGCCTTCGAGTCCGTCTACTCCATGGACGGCGACATCGCCCCCATCGCAGCGATCTGCGACGCCGCCCGGCGCCACAACGCGCTCACCTACCTCGACGAGGTCCACGCCGTCGGCCTCTACGGCCCTGCCGGCGCCGGCATCGCGGCGCGCGACGGCGTCGCCCACCGCCTCGACATCATCGAGGGCACGCTCGCAAAAGGCTTCGGAGTGATCGGCGGCTACATCGCCGCCTCCGCCGCGCTGTGCGACTACGTGCGCTCCTTCGCCTCCGGCTTCATCTTCACCACCGCCCTGCCGCCCGCCATCGCCGCCGGCGCCCTGGCCGCGGTCGGCGTGCTCGCCCGCGACGACGCCGTGCGCGCCCGCCACGCCGACCGCGTCGCCCGCGTCCGCGCCGCCCTGGACGCGCAGGGCGTGCCGCACCTGGACAACCCCAGCCACATCGTCCCGGTGATCGTCGGCGACCCGGTGCAGTGCCGCGCCATCACCGACATCCTGCTCGACCGCCACGGCATCTACGTCCAGCCGATCAACTACCCCACCGTCGCGCGCGGCACGGAGCGCCTGCGCATAACCCCCTCGCCGCAGCACAGCGACGCCGACATCGCGCACCTGGCGGAGTCGCTCGGCGCGATCTGGTTCGAGCGCAACCTGCGGCGCGCGGCATGAGCAAGCAAGGCCAGGGGCTCTGCCCCCCATGCCTTGAAGCGGGGACCCCGCCAAAGGCTCGCCTTTGGAAACCCACACTGGGGCCGGCGGCAAGTCCCGTTCTTCCTTCATGTGTGCCGGTCCAGGGGCGCTGCCCCTGGCGGGTCCCCGCTTCCAAGCCATGGGGCAGAGCCCTGGCCTTCCTTTCTCCATGAGCCCCGACGGCCTGCTGGCCCCTGCCGCCGTCGCCCCCCGCGTGCGCCGCGTCTTCCCGTTCAGCGCCATCGTCGGCCAGGAGGAGATGACCCTGGCGCTGCTTCTGGCCGCCGTGGACCCCGGCATCGGCGGCGTCCTGGTGCTGGGCGACCGCGGCACAGGCAAGTCCACGGCGGTGCGCGCCCTGGCCGGCCTGCTGCCGCCGATGCGCGTGGTGGCCGGCTGCCCCTACCAGTGCGACCCCGCCGCGGACCGCTCCGGCTGCCCGCACTGCGCCGCGGCGGGACTGGCCCGCCGCCCGAGGAGCTGCGACGCCCCTGTGCCCACAGTGGACCTGCCGCTGGGCGCCACGGAGGACCGCGTGGTGGGCGCGCTCGACCTGGAGCGGGCGCTCAGCACCGGGGAGAAGCGGTTCGAGCCCGGTCTTCTGGCGCGGGCGAACCGGGGGTTCCTCTACATCGACGAGGTGAACCTGCTCGACGACCACCTCGTCGACCTGCTGCTCGACGTGGCGGCGTCCGGCGAGAACGTCGTCGAGCGCGAGGGGCTGAGCGTGCGCCACCCCGCGCGCTTCGTCCTCGTCGGCAGCGGCAACCCGGAGGAGGGCGACCTGCGCCCGCAGCTCCTCGACCGCTTCGGCCTCGCGGTGGAGGTGTCCACGCCGAGCGTGCTCGCGGACCGCGTCGAGGTGCTGCGCCGCCGCGACGCCTTCGACACCGACCCCGCCGGCTTCATGGCCGCCTGGGGCGAGCGCGAGCGCGCGCTGAGCGGGCGCATCGGCGCGGCGCGGGCGCGGCTGGCGGCGACGCTGACGCCGGATTCGGCGCTGGAGCTGGCGGCGCGGCTGTGCCTGTCGCTGGGCACGGACGGGCTGCGCGGCGAGCTGACGCTGCTGCGCGCGGCCCGCGCCCTGGCCTGCCTCGACGGCGACGCGGAAGTCGGGCCGGACCACCTGCGCAGGATCGCGCTGCCTGCGCTGCGCCACCGCCTGCGCCGCGCGCCGCTCGACGAGGCCGGCGCCACGCCGCGGGTGCAGCGCGCCGTCGCAGAGCTGTTCGGCACGGCGTGACCCCCCGCGCGGCGGCCGACCGGGACCAGGCGCACCAGGACCAGGCGCGCTGGGACGAGGCGCACGGGGACCAGGCACACCGGGACCA
>CAXSES010000143.1:1446-4814 GCA_964236225.1 uncultured Acetobacteraceae bacterium | reverse complement strand
CTGGGTCGCGCGCCTGTGCGCGCACGCGCCGTCGGGCACGGGCGTGCACGTGCGCGGCCGGCCCGGCCCGGCCCGGGACCGCTTCCTCGCCCTGCTGCGCGAGGCCCTGCCGCCCGGCGCGACCATCCGGCGCTGCCCGGTCGGGATCGGCGACGCGCGCCTGCTCGGCGGCCTCGACCTGGCGGCGAGCCTGGCGGCGGGCCGCTCCGTGATCGGACGCGGGCTGCTCGCCGAGGCCGATGGCGGCGTGGTGCTGGTGAGCGGGGCCGAGCGGCTCGACGCGGGCACGGCGGCGCGGCTGGCGGCGGTGCTCGATGCCGGCGAGGTCGCGGTCGAGCGCGACGGCTTCTCCACGCGCCACCCCGCCCGGATCGGCCTGGTGCTGCTCGACGAGGGCGAGGACGACGCCGAGGCCGGCGGCGCGACCTCGATCCCGGCCACGCTGCGCGACCGGCTGGCCTTCCGCCTCGACCTGGACGCGACGCCCGCCGGCGGCGGCGACCCGGCCGCGCCGCCCGGCCCAGGGCTGTCGGAGGCGGCGCTGCCACCGGCGCAGGTCCTCGACGCGCTGTGCGGCACGGCGGAGGCGCTGGGCGTGGCCTCGCCGCGCGCCACGCTGCTCGCCCTGCGCGCCGCGCGGTCCTGCGCCACGCTGCGGGGCCGCGCGGAGGCGAGCGAGGCCGACGTCGTGCTCGCCGCCCGCCTGGTGCTGCTGCCGCGCGCCACCCGGCTGCCCGCCCCGCCCGGGAGCGAACCTGAGACGTCCCCCGGCGAGACCAACGACGAGACCCCCGACGTGCCCGAAGCGACCCCCGAACCGCGCCAGTCGCAGGCCGACGCGCCCGGCAACGACCCGGCCGGGGGCAGGGCAGGGGACCCGCCCGAGGCGCCCCCAGACCCAGACGAGCCCGCGGCCCCGCCCGCCGGCGACGTCGCCTCCGCCGTGATCGCCGCCACCCTGGCCGCGCTGCCGCCCAGCCTGCTCGCCCGTCTCGGCGCATCCGGCGCGTCCGTGCGCGGCGCCGAGGCGGGCCGCGCCGCCGGCCGCGCCCGCGCCAGCCAGCATGGCCGCCCGGTCGGCAGCCGCGCCGGACGCCCGGACGGCGGCGCCCGCCTCGACCTCGTGGCCACGCTGCGCGCCGCCGCCCCGCTGCATGCCCTGCGCCGCCGCGACGCCCCGGCGTCGCAGGCCCGTCCCCGGCGCGCCGAAGGCCACGAGGTCCGCGCCGCCCGCCTGGAAATCCGCGCCGCCGACCTGCGCGTGCAGCGCCGCGAGTCCACGCCCCGCGCCACCACCCTGTTCGTCGTCGACGCCTCCGGCTCCGCCGCGATGAGCCGCCTCGCCGAGGCCAAGGGCGCCGTCGAGCTTCTCCTCGCCGAGTGCTACGTCCGCCGCGACCAGGTGGCGCTGCTCGCCTTCCGCGGCGCCGGCGCCGAGCTGCTCCTGCCCCCCACCGGCGCCCTGGCCCGCGCGCGGCGCTGCCTCGCGGCGCTCCCCGGCGGCGGCCCGACGCCGATCGCCGCCGGGCTCGACGCCGCCGCCACTCTCGCGGCCTCGCTGCGCCGACGCGGCGCGGCGCCCCTGCTGGTGGTCCTGACCGACGGCCGCGCCAACATCGCCCGCGACGGCGCCGCCGACCGCACCCGCGCCACCGCCGACGCGCTCGACTCCGCCCGCCGCCTGCGCGCCTCCGGCCTGCCGGCCCTGCTGATCGACATCTCCGCGCGCCCGCAGCCGCAGGCCGCGGCGCTGGCAGAGGCGATGGGCGCGCGCTGCCTGTTCCTGCCCCGCGCCGACGCCGCCGCCCTGTCGCGCGCCATACGGCAGGCGGCATGAGCGGGCCAGCCAAGCAAGGCCAGGGGCTCTGCCCCTGGACCCCGCCAGGGGAAGCCCCCTGGACCGCCTTCCTTAAGTCAAGGGATCAAAGGGTCCTCGGACCCTTTGCGGGTCTGGGCAGAGCCCAGCCTTGCTTTCTTCCTCTCCCATGACCGCCGCCCCCTCCTGGGAAGTGGCCGGCCGCGACTGGCCCAACCGCGCGCACAGCCGCTTCGTGGCCGCCGGCGGCCTGCGCTGGCACGTGCAGGTCATGGGCGAGGGCCCCACGCTCCTGCTGCTGCACGGCACCGGCGCCGCGACCCACTCCTGGCGCGCGCTCGCCCCGCTGCTGGCGCGGCGCTTCACGGTGGTGGCGCCCGACCTCCCCGGCCACGGCTTCACCGAGCAGCCGCCCGCCGACGGCATGTCGCTCCCAGGCATGGCCCGCCTCGTCGCCAGCCTGCTGCGCGCGCTGCGCCTGCCGCCGGCGCTGGTGGCCGGGCACTCCGCCGGCGCCGCCGTCGGCGCGCAGATGGCGATCGACGGCCACGTCGCCCCGTCCGCGCTGATGAGCCTCAACGGCGCGCTCCTGCCGCTGCCGGGCCGCGAGTCCGTGCTGTTCCCCGCCGCCGCGCGGCTGCTGGCGTCGCTGCCGGTGCTGCCCTGGATCGTCGCGCGGCAGGCCTCCAACCAGGCGCTGGTGGACCGGATGCTGTCCGGCACCGGCTCGCGACTCGACCCTGTGGACGCCCGGCTCTACGCCCGCCTGTTCGCGCACCCGCGCCACGTCGCCGCCGCGCTGCGCATGATGGCGCGCTGGGACCTCAACGCGTTCGACGTCGCCCGCCTGCGCGTGCCCCTGACGCTGGTGGCCGGCGAGCGCGACGGCATGATCCCGCCTTCCGTCGCGCGCGGGGTCGCCGCGCTGCTGCCCGGCTCGCGCCTGGTGCTGCTGCCCGGCCTCGGCCACCTGGCCCACGAGGAGGACCCTGGCCGCATCGCAGCCCTCATCAGCGAGATGGCCGA
The DNA here is from genome assembly GCA_964236225.1 of uncultured Acetobacteraceae bacterium. Taxonomy (GTDB): domain Bacteria; phylum Pseudomonadota; class Alphaproteobacteria; order Acetobacterales; family Acetobacteraceae; genus CAXSEF01. Next base: position 1,972 of record CAXSES010000143.1, on the reverse strand, counting down.
CGCCCACCTGCCCGCGCCGGCCCCGGCCGGGTGAGCGCGCTGTTCGCCAGCGGCCGGGTCGTCGACGCGATCCTGCTCGTCGTGCTGGCCGAGGCCGTGGCGCTCGCCCTGCTGCACCGCGCCACCGGACGGGGCCCGCCGCCCGCCGCGCTGCTGCCCAACCTCGCGGCCGGCGCGTGCCTCCTGCTCGCCTTGCGCGGCGCTCTGCGCGGGGCCGCGTGGCCGTTCCTGGCGCTGTGCCTGCTGGGCTCGCTGGTGGCGCATCTCGCCGATCTGCGCGTGCGGTGGGGCGTGGTTGCGGACGCAGGCAGGGCCAGAAGCTCCGTCCCTGGACCACGCTGAGGCTTGCCTTGAGACCTCGTCTTCCGGCAAATCGGCGAAGCCAGTGATCCAGGTTCCGCTCTCGACCCATGTCTGTCGGCCGTTCGAGAAGCCGGCCGTTCGAGAAGCCGGGCGCCGTGCCTGGAAGCTGATTTTCGTCGTCCGGCCGGCCCGACAGCTCAGCGCCCATCTCGGACGTCGAGAC
>CAXSES010000143.1:0-1346 GCA_964236225.1 uncultured Acetobacteraceae bacterium | reverse complement strand
GATTTTCGTCGTCCGGCCGGCCCGACAGCTCAGCGCCCATCTCGGACGTCGAGACGCGCCGACCCGCTCCCCAAAAGCGGACACCGGCATCAGCTCGACCTCGGACGCCGTGTGCCGCACCATGACGTTCCTCATGGTGCACGAGCGCCATGTGGGCTGTCAGCCGGAGGTGGTCCGCCTTGCCGTCCGGCAAACAGGATGTCCGGCTGCCGTCAGTGGCCGCTGGCGAAGGCCATCGTGCTGCCACCCGCCCCATCGCGGAACCGGCCGTCCGGCGGCGGCCCGGGCGCGCCGCCTGGCTGGTCCGTGCCACTCATCCAGCCATCGACGACGGTTTGACATCGTTGAGATCATTGATGACGATGGCGCATGCAGTCCGGCGAACGTCCCGCCTCGATCACCATCCGCAACCTTGATCGCGCCATCAAGGAACGCCTGCGCGTCCGCGCGGCGCAGCATGGACATTCCATGGAAGCCGAAGCCCGCCGCATCCTTGAAACAGCCTTGGCATCTCGGGATGGGCCGCCTGCGCGCCATCTCTACGACCGGGTGCGGGCACGCTTCGCCTCGTTGGGCGGGGTCGATCTTGAACTGCCTCCGCGTGAACCGGCCCGTGAACCGCCCCGGTTCGATTGATGCTGGTGCTGGACACCAACATGCTGTCCGCGATGATGAGCGCCGAGCCGGTGCGAGAAGTCGCTGACTGGATTCTCGCCCAGCCATCCGGGGAGCTGTTCACGGCCGCTGTCTGCCAGGCGGAAATCCTGTCCGGCATCGCCGTCCTGCCCGACGGTCGCCGCCGCGCCGACCTGGCGGAAGCCGCCCGCGCCATGTTCGCCGAGGATTTCCAGGGGCGGGTCCTGCCCTTCGACACCGAGGCGGCCGCAGCCTATGCGGAGGTGTTCGCAGCCCGAAGGAGAGCCGGACGGCCCGCCGGAACAATCGACCTGATGCTGGCTGCGATTGCGAGTGTGCGCGGGGCCAGCGTCGTCACCCGCAACGTCACCGACTTCGAGGGAGTCGGCCTGACGATCATCAATCCCTGGGACGACTAGGGCCTGTCTTCAATCGAGCCGGATCGGGGCGGCGGCGAGCCGGGTGGCGCAGAGGAAGTTGCGCGCGGTTCTGTCGTATCGGGTCGCCATGGCCCGGAACTGCCTGGGCTTGGCAGGGAAGCTCTCGATCAGGTGACGCGCCTGGCAGAGAGCGCGGTCATGATCCCTGGCTGCCTCGCGACTGGTCCCGGAGGGTATGATACCAACAGCCTCAAGTTCTGACCTGTCAGGAGAGAAAGGCCAGGGGCTCTGCCCCCATGCCTTGAAGCGGGAACCCCGCCAAAGGCTCGC
>CAXSES010000142.1:0-7606 GCA_964236225.1 uncultured Acetobacteraceae bacterium | reverse complement strand
GGGCCGATCGGGACCTTGCCGTGGCCGCCGGGGATGTCGAGCACGTAGGTCGGCCAGGCGAGGCCGGTGACGCGGCCGCGCAGGCCGGCGAGCAGGGCCTGGCCCTCGGCGATGGGGACGTGGAAGCGCGCGGTGCCTGGGGCGGGGTCGAGGTGGTGCAGGTAGTAAGGCTTGACGCGGGCGGCAACGAGGGCGCGGAGCAGGGCCTCCAGGGCGTCGGGCGTGTCGTTGACGCCGCGGAGCAGCACGGACTGGCCGAGCACGGGGATCGCCTCGGCCTGGATGCGGCGCAGGGCTGCGCGGGCGTCCGGGGTCAGCTCGCGGGCGTGGTTGGCGTGCAGGACGACGAACATCGCGCGCTCGGTGCGCAGCGCGGCGGCGAGGGCGTCGGTGACTCGGGCGGGGTCGGCGGTGGGAACGCGGGTGTGGACGCGGATCGTGGCGACGTGCGGGATCGCGGAGAGGGCGGCGACGATGGCGGCGAGGCGGCGGGGGGAGAGCATCAGCGGGTCGCCGCCGGTCAGGATGATCTCGGTGATGGCGGGGCGGGCTGCGATCCAGGCGTAGGCGGTGGCCAGCTCGGCGTCGGTGAGCAGGCCGCCGCCGGGACCGACATGCTCGCGGCGGAAGCAGAAGCGGCAGTAGGTCGGGCAGACCAGCAGGGGCTTGAGCAGGGCGCGGTCGGGGTAGCGGTGGACGATGCCGGAGACGGGGGAGAGTGCGTCGTCGCCGATCGGGTCGGGACGCTCGTGAGGGGCCGTGAGAAGCTCGTCGGGGTGGGGGACGAACTGGCGGCCGATCGGGTCGTCTGGGTGGGCGATCAGGGCGCGCAGGGCGGGGGGGATGGCGACGGCGTAGCGGGCCTCGACGGCGGCCAGCGCGTCGCGCTCATGCGGGGCGGCGAGGCCGGCTTCGACGAGGGCGTCGGCGTCGCGCAGGGTGGTGCGGGGCATGACGGGGGTTTAGCGTCACCCGGGCGCGGCGGCGAGGGCCGGGCATGCGCCGCCATGGAGCCGGACCGTGGCGGGCGTCGCGTGGGGTTGGGTTTCCGGGGCCGGCCTGTGTCTCCTGCAAGGGTGTTCCGACGATGCGCGAGGCTGTCTGGTGCTCAAGGCCGGGCTGGTGCTCAAGGCCGGGCTGGTGCTGAAGGTTGGGCAGGGCGCCGCCGCTCCGCCATTCCTGGCGATGGACGTGATCGCGCAGGCGAACCGTCGGCAGGCGGCGCTTCCCGCGGGGGCTGCGCGAGTGATCCGCATGGAGGTGGGCCAGCCCGGGACGGGGGCGCCGGCCGGCGCAGTGGCGGCGGCGCAGGCGGCGCTGCGGTCGGGACGCGCGCTGGGCTACACCGAGGCGCTGGGGCTGAGATCGCTGCGCGAGGCGCTGTCCCGGCACTGCGCGGACTGGTATGGGGCCGAGGTGTCTCCCGGTCGGGTGGCGGTGACGACGGGAGCGTCGGCGGCGTTCCCGCTGGCGTTCCTGGCGGCGTTCGACCGTGGCGACCGGGTGGCGCTGACGACGCCGTTCTACCCGCCCTACGTCAACATCCTGACGGCGCTCGGGCTGGTGCCGGTGATGCTGGAGGCGGGGGTGGAGACGCGGTTCCAGCCGACGATGGCGATGCTGGAGGCAATGGCGCGGGGGCCGGGCGGGCTGCCGGACGGGCTGATCGTGGCGAGCCCGGGCAACCCGGCGGGCACGATGCTGTGGCCGGAGGAACTGCGCGGGATCGCGGAGTGGTGCCACGAGCGCGGCGTCCGGCTGGTGTCGGACGAGATCTACCACGGGTTGCAGTACGAGGGGCCGGTGGCGACGGCGGCAGCGTTCAGCCCGAGCGCCATCGTGATCAACAGCTTCTCCAAGTATTTTTCCATGACCGGCTGGCGGGTGGGGTGGATGGTGCTGCCGGAGGCGCTGGTGCGGCCGGTGGAGTGCCTGGCGCAGAACCTGTTCATCAGTGCGCCGCACCTGTCGCAGGTGGCGGCGGAGGCGGCGCTCGGCTGCGCGGAGGAGCTGGATGCCAACGTGGCGGCGTATCAGCGATCGCGGCTGCTGCTGCTGCGCGAGATGCCGGGGGTGGGGTTCGCCCGGCTGAGTCCGGCGGAAGGAGCGTTCTACCTGTATGCCGACGTGTCGGAGCGGACGGGCGACAGCGTGGCGTTCTGCGCGAGGATGCTGGAGCAGGCGGGCGTCGCGGCGACGCCGGGCGTGGACTTCGACCGGGCGCGCGGGGGCAGGTTCGTGCGGTTCAGCTATTGCGGGGCGGAGGCGGACGTGGCGGAGGCGGTGGAGCGGCTGCGGGGGTTCGTGTGAAGACAAGGAAGGCCAGGGCTCTGCCCCCCTGTTTCAAGACGGCGACCCGCCAGGGGGAAGCCCCCCTGGACCGGCTTGACTTAAGTCAATGGGATCAAAGGGTCCTCGGACCCTTTGCGGGTCTGGGCAGAGCCCAGCCTTGCTTGCTGCCATGAGCATCGCCGGGCTGTCGCTGCGCGACCTGGAGTACGTGGTGGCGGTGGCCGAGCTTGGCAGCTTCCGCAGGGCGGCGGAGCGCTGCGTGGTGAGCCAGCCGTCGCTGTCGGCGCAGGTGCGCAAGCTGGAGGACTGGTTCGGCGCGCGGCTGTTCGAGCGGACGACGCGCCGCGTGATGGTGACGCCGCGCGGGCAGACGCTGATCGACCAGGCGCGGCGCGTGCTGGCGGAGGCGCGGGTGCTGGACGACCTGGCGCGGCGGTCCTCGGCGGTGTTCGGCGGCACGCTGCGCCTGGCGGCGATCGCGACGCTCGGGCCATACCTGTTCCCGCGCGTGCTGCCGGCGCTGCGGCGCGAGTACCCGGACGTGGCGCTGACGCTGAGCGAGGGGCGGACGGAGACGCTGCTGGCGCAGCTCACGGCGACGGACCTGGACGCGGTGCTGGTGGCGCTGCCGCTGCACGGCGAGCTGGTGTCGAGCGAGGCGCTGTTCGTCGAGCCGTTCGTGCTGGCGTGCCCGGCGGGGCATCCCGCGGCGCTGGAGGGCGGGCCCGGGTGGGATGAGCTGGATGGGGGCGAGCGGCTGCTGATCGAGGACGGGCACTGCCTGCACGAGCACGCGCTGGCGGCGTGCGCGGCGGCGGGAAGCCGCAACCGGCACGGGACCAGCGTGGAGACGCTGAAGTACATGGTCGCGGCGGGGGAAGGCTGCACGCTGGTGCCGGCGCTGGCGGCGGTGGACGACGCCGGCGGGCTGCTGCGCTACCGGCGGATCGGCGGCAGGGCGTATGGCCGCACCATCGGGCTGGGGTGGCGGCGCAGCGACCCGCGCGGGGCGGAGTTCCAGGCGCTGGCGGGGGTGCTGCGGCGCATCGCGGCGGAGGTGTGCCCGGAGACGGTGGTGGCGGGTTGTGACGACAACCGAGTGTGACGGCCGGTTTAGCAGGTAAGGCTAGAGGCTCTGCCCCCCTGCCTGAGGACGGGACCCCGCCAAAGGCTCGCTTTTGGAAACCAACACTTAGGTTGCGCCGGGTCCAGGGGCGGCTCGCCCCCGCCTTCAAGCACGGGGCGGGTCTGGGCAGAGCCCAGCCTTGCTTCGCTGACAGGTTAAAACTCAGGGCCTTTGGTAAACCTCTACGCCGCTGGAATTCGGTTTGCTGGTGTCCGAACTCCGCGGCAAATCGGAGCCTGCCGCCTCGATGCAGCCGAAATCCATAGGAGTCGGGGTTCATCAGGCGGCCCGGGCTGCGGGGATCTTGGGTTCGCCGCAGCCCGGGGTCCTCAGAAGGCGACCCGACGCGGAACGTGCCGGGCCGGGGCTACCGGCTCCACCAGCCGCGACGCTTTTCCGCCACCGGCTCGACGGGTGCGACCGGCACGGCGGACGCAACCTGATGCGGCTCCGGGATTGCGGGCTGCTCTGTGATCCCGGCGGCGGCTTCGGCGGGCATGGCCGTGGCGGAAGACGGCTCCGGTGCCGGCAGCTCCTGGTCGCGAACAGGCTCGGCCGGGATGTCCGCGGAGGTCGCAGCTTCAGGCTCGACGGCATCCAGCCTGCCGGAGGTTTCCTGGCCGACGAGCGTCTCGAACGATTCCGGTGGGGCGGGCTCCGGGCGGGCAGCCGTGGCTGCGGGCGCCAGGGTAGGCCTGAGCGCGAGCTGGGCCTCGCGTTCCTCCGCCAACTCCATCACGTCGAAGATGTCGATGCCGGAGGCGTAGGGGTTGGCGGGCGTCGGGCCGGCATAGGGTGCTGGCGCCGCGAGAACTGTGGGGGCCACGGGCTGCTCGTCCTCGTCGCGGCGGCGGCGGCGGCCACCGCGGCGGCCTCGGCGGCGGGGCTTGTCCGAGTCCTCTCCCGCCTCAGGGTCGGTCGGCGGCTGCTCGCCGTCCACCGGGTCGGCGGCAGCCTCGGCGGATGACAGGTCGGGCTCCTCGCCGCCGGTGTCGGGCAGGCCAGGGCTCTCCGGAGCGGTCCGGGCCGGGGCCATGCCCTCCAGGGGGGGAAGCTCGGGCTGCTCCGCGTCGGGCTGCGGCGCGGCGGCCTCGCCGCCTTCCGCAAGGGTTGCGTCGACTCCGTCCTTGCGGCGGCCGCCGCGACGGCGACGGCGACGCTTGCGGCGTGCCTCGCCCTCCTCCGCGGTTTCGCCCTCGGGCGCCTCGTCGTCGGCTGCGACGCTGGCAGGCGCGGCAGGCGCCAGGGCGATCGGCTCGTCGCGCCCCTGCTCGATGTCGGGTTCCTCGTCCGGCTCCGGCTCGTCGATCTCGGCTTGCGTGGACAGCAGGCGGGTGGCGTCGAGACCGGAAGGGGCGGGCGGAAGCTCGGTAAGTGCCAACGCGCGCACGCGGGCGATCCGGGTCTGCGCGGGCAGCAGGCTCTCGTCGGCGGCGAAGCAGACGCGCATCTCGTAGCGGGACTCGATCTCGGCGACGCGGCCACGCTTGTGGTTGAGCAGGTAGATCGCGGTGGGCGAGGCCAGGTGGACCTGGATCTCGTCGCCCCTGTGCTTCGCCCCGGCCTCCTCCACGGCGCGCAGGACGTGCAGGCTGGCGTTTTCGGTGGAGCGGACGTGGCCGGTGCCGTCGCAGTGCGGGCAGGGCACGAAGCTGGTCTCGGCGAGAGAGGGGCGCAGCCGCTGGCGGCTCATCTCGAACAGGCCGAAGCCGCTGATCGAGCCGAGCTGGATGCGGGCGCGGTCGTCCCTGAGCGCATCCTTGATGCGCTTCTCGACGGCGGCGTTGTTGCGCCGCGACTCCATGTCGATGAAGTCGATGACGATCAGGCCGGCGAGGTCGCGCAGCCGGAGCTGTCGGGCCATCTCGTCGGCGGCCTCGAGGTTGGTGCGCAGCGCCGTTTCCTCGATGCCGCGCTCCTTGGTGGAGCGGCCGGAGTTGACGTCGATCGCGACCAGGGCCTCGGTCTGGTTGACGACCAGGTAGCCGCCGGACTTGAGCTGCACGGTGGGCGAGAGCATGGCGTCGAGCTGAGCCTCGACGCGCTCGCTGGCGAACAGCGGCTGGCCGGTGGGGCTCTGCCAGAGCTGCACCTTGCGGGCGTGGGCGGGCATCAGCAGGCGCATGTAGTCGCGCGCCGCGCGCCAGCCTTCCTCGCCGTCGACCAGGATGTCGTCCACGTCGCGCGAATAGACGTCGCGGATGGAGCGCTTGATGAGGCTGGCTTCCTCGTGGATCAGCGCGGGCGCCATGGAGCGCATCGTGGTGTCGCGGATGTCGTCCCACAGGCGAAGCAGGTAGTCGCAGTCGCGGATGATCTCGGGCTTGGGGCGGGCGGCGCCGGCGGTGCGGATGATCATGCCCATGCCGCGCGGCAGCTCCAGCTCGGCGGTGATCTCCTTGAGGCGGCGGCGGTCCGCGGCCGAGGTGATCTTGCGCGACACGCCGCCGCCGCGCGGCGAGTTCGGCATCAGCACGGAGAAGCGGCCTGCGAGCGAGACGAAGGTGGTGAGCGCCGCGCCCTTCGAGCCGCGCTCCTCCTTGACCACCTGGATCAGCAGGATCTGGCGGCGGCGGATGACGTCCTGGATCTTGTAGTGGCGCAGGTAGCGGGGCTGCGGCCGTTCGTCGTCGCGCTCCGCGCGGGAGGCAGGGCGCTCGTCCGAGGCGGCGCGTGCGGGCTCGTGCTGCGAGGCGGCGGGGGCGAAGGCAGCAGCCTCGGGATCGGGGGCTTCGTCCTGCGGCGACTCGGCGGGATTGTGGCGGGAGTGGTCGTGGAGCGAGGCGACGGCCTGCTCGGAGGCATCGGCGTCGAGGGCGGGCGGCAAGTCTGGGTCGGCGGAGACGGGCGACGCCTCGGCATGGTGCGCATCGGGGTCCGACACCGCGTCGGCGGAGCCGTGCCGCTCGTCCGAAGCGATGGCGAGAGGTGTGGCGGCGGGCTGCCCCTCGCTGTCCGGAAGGGCGGAGGCATGCGAGGCCTCGTCCGCCGGGTCGATGCCGCGGTCCTCTGCGTCGCGACGCTGGGAGTCGCGATCAGGATTGGAGCGACCAGGCCGGCCGGTGTCGGCTGGCGGGCGGCGCTCGCCGCGCCCGCCAGCCTCGGAGGCCTGCGCGGCGGCGTCGTCGGCGGCGACCTCGGCGCGGGCATCCTCCTCCTGCATCGCGATGATGCGCTGACGGTCGGCGGTGGGGATCTGGTAGTAGTCGGGGTGGATCTCGCCGAAGGCCAGGAAGCCGTGGCGGTTGCCGCCGTATTCGACGAAGGCGGCCTGGAGGCTGGGCTCCACGCGGACGATCTTGGCGAGGTAGATGTTGCCCTTGAGCTGGCGCTTGGCGGCGGTCTCGACGTCGAAATCCTCGAGGCGGCTACCGTCGAGAACCACGACGCGGGTTTCTTCCGCGTGACTCGCGTCGATCAGCATTCGTTTGGTCATGAGGGGTGGATCTCCGGTGCGCCCGCGCGCCAGCCTCCCGTGGGAGTGCGGCGCCGCGCTGGCTCGATGTCGTGGGTGCGTAAGGGTCCGGGACCATGGCCGATGCGCGCACGCCACCGTGCGGATTGTGCGTCCGCTGCGGTGCGATCTGGCTCGTGGTGCGCATGGGCGAGGGCAGTTTCCCGGTCAGGGCGGCCTGGCGCCTGCGCGCCGCAGCCGGATGAGGAACGGGTGCGCTGGGATTTCCGGCGGCACCGCAGCGTGGTCGTCAGCCCGGCGGCGCCTCGCGCGAGGCAGCCGTCATGGCTCCTGTCGCCCGTGCCGCCGGCAGGACGTGGCTGTGACCGGTTCCTGCACGCAACGGGTGCGATAAGGGTGCCGCGCGTGAGCGCGCTGTGCCGGCCGCGACATGATGTGCCAGCCGGTCGCCTGCGCCTTTCGTCGTGGCGCGGGCCTGCTTGCTGGCCTGCATGTTGCAGAAGCGCAGAGATGATGACGCAACCCCGGGCGGTCCGCAAGCCTGTGGGTGGCGGGCGGGCGATTTGCACGAGCCGGCGACAAGGCGGCAGGCAGGGCAGGGTCCTGCCCGGATTCGCCAAGGCGCGTCAAACTCCTTGAAACCGTTCTCCTTCAGCAGGCGGGCTTCAGGTGCGAGTCTGTGGCGGAGTTCGGGTCCCATGCCTGAGGGTTGGACCTCGATCCTGCCTGGCGGACGTCGGACGGATATGGTTCCGGGCGGCCTGCTCAAGGGT
>CAXSES010000141.1:0-7629 GCA_964236225.1 uncultured Acetobacteraceae bacterium | reverse complement strand
CAGCCCCCCGCGGCTGTCCGCGCCGATCCAGCCTGCGGAGCCGCTCGCGCGCGCCACGGCCGCGGCGAGACGAGAGAACGCCGGGTCCCGCGGCGGCGCCACCGCATGCAGCAGCCGCCCGAGCTGATGCGCCGCCTCCTCTGCGTCGCCCAGCCGCATCTCCGCCAGCACCAGCGCCACCGCGGCGTCGCGCAGATCCGGCGCCGCGACGACCAGGGCACGCAGCAGCGACCGCGCGTGCGGATCGTCCATCCCGGTGAACGCCGAGGCCAGCAGCAGCGCCACCGACCGGTCCCCCGGCGCCAGCCGGTGCGCCCGGTCCAGCCAGCGCACCGCCTCGGCGCGCTCGCCGGCCCGCAACGCAGCCCGCCCGCGCTCCACGGAGTCGAGCGCCACCTGCTCCAGGGCGGCGCTCACCGCGCGACCTGCCGAGGCGCCATGACCGGGAAGGCGAGACAGGGTTCCGCCCGCCTCCGCAAAGCGACCCTTCCCCCGGGCATGGAAGCTCCCCGATCCCTTCTTCCCGGGCCGGGCACTCTCAAGGCGGGCCTTGGGCGGACTCCGCGGGCAGGGCCTCCTGCCTTGCCTGCCTCGCCGCAGAGCCGATCGCGCTCCCGCCCATGCGGGTCCTCAGCCGTGGCCGAAATCACCCGCGCCCAGATTGGCCGTGCTGCCCTGGACGACGATCTTGGTCTGGTCGCTCAGCACGATGGTGGTGCCGCCGCCGCCGGTGACCTGGTGGCTGATCGCGTAGTCATACGTCGCCAGGTCCTTGAAGTACAGCACGTCGCCGGCGTTGAACCTGTCCACAGTGTAGAGCTGCGCGCCCTGCGCCGCGCTCTCCTTGGCGAACGACAGCACGTCGTCGCCGCTGCCGCCGGCCAGCGTGTCGCTGCCGGTGCCCGCGACCAGAGTCTCGTTGCCCGCCCCCGCGGTGAGCAGGTTCCGCCCGCCGCCGCCCTCCAGGTAGTCGCCCGACACCGCGCCGGTCAGCGACACGTTGCCCCCCTGGCCGATCAGCACGTTGCCGCCGCCCGAGCCTGCGGTGAACACCCCGCCGCCCGCGCCGGCGTAGATCGTGGCGCTCGCGGTGCCGGCCTGCACAGTGCTGGCCTGCGCCCCGCCCTGGAACAGCAGGGTGGCGCCGGCCACGGTGCTGCCCGTCACCACCGCCGAGCCGGAATCCATGGGGTTCGGGTTGAACTGCGTCGCCGGCACCGGGCCCACGGAGACCACCGAATGCCCCGCGCCCAGCCTCACGCTGTCGGCGCCGTTCACCACGAACACCGTGGTGGCCGCGCCATCAGTGCCGCCCGCCAGGGTGTCGCCCGACACGCGCGCCACAAGCTGCTCGTCGCCGCTCCCGGCGGTCAGGAGGTCGTGTCCGGAGTTGCCCTCCAGGTAGTCGCCCGTGCCGCCGCCGGTGATGGTGGCCATGCCGCCGCCGCCGATCACGGTGCTGTGGCCGCCCGAGCCTGCCGAGAGGATGCCGCCGCCGGCGCGGCCCTCTATGCGGTCGCCGCCGGTGCTGCCGCCAAGCACGATGGCGGGCGCGCTGCCGCCGATGAAGTTCAGCCTGCCGCCGCCGCCGCTGGGGCCTTGCACCACCACGCCGCCGCTGCCGGTGACGACCACGTTCCCCGTTCCGTCACCGAGGTTGATCTGCGTGCTGCCCTGCGCGGCTTCCACCACGAAGGTCGTGACGCCGTCGCCGCCGACCAGCGTGTCGCCGCCCGTCATCGTCGCCACGGTCTCGCGGCCCGACCCCGCGGTGATCAGGTCGTGCCCGGAATTGCCCTCCAGGTAGTCGCCGTCGCCGCCCGCGGTGATCGTGGCGGCGCCGCTGCCGCCGATGATGGTGTTGGCGCCACCGCTGCCGCCGGTGAAGCTGCCGCCGCCGTCGCGCCCCTCGATGCGGTTCCCGGCCGTGCCGCCGCCTTCCACCGTGCTCGCCGCCGTGCCGCCCTGGAAGCTCAGCGAGCCGGACAGGGCGCCGTTGACCGTGACCCCGCCTGCGCCGAGCACCGCCACCTTCGCCGTGCCGCTGCCCAGTTCCACCCTCGTGCCCGCGGTGTCCGCGTTCTCCGTCAGGAACGTCGTCTCGCCGTCGCCGCCGACCAGCGTGTCGCCGCCGGTCATCGCCGCCACGGTCTCGCTGCCCGCCCCCGCGGTGATCAGGTCGTGCCCGGAGTTGCCCTCCAGGTAGTCGCCGTCGCCGCCGCCGGCGATGGTGGCGGCGCCGCTGCCGCCGATGATGGTGTTGGCGCCGCCGCTGCCGCCGGCGAAGCTGCCGCCGCCGTCGCGCCCCTCGATGCGGTCCCCGGCGGTGCCGCCGCCTTCCACCGTGCTGGCGTACGCGCCCCCCTGGAAGGTGAGCGAGCCGGCGCTGCCGCCGACCACCGTGGCGCTGCCGGCGCCGATCACCCCCACGCTCGCCGCACCGCTGCCAAGCTCGACCCGGTCGTGGCCCTCGACGATCACGCTGCTGGTGCCGGCGCCGGTGCCCACCAGGTTGCTGCCGGAGCCGGCATCGATCGTGGTGGCGCCGTCGCCGCCGACCACGGTGTCGTCCCCGGTGCTCAGGGTGACGGAGTTCGCGCCCGTGCCGCCGGCGAAGGACACAGCGTTGTCGCCGCCGCCCGCGACCACCGTGGTGCTGCCCGTGCCGGCGGAGAAGCTCAGCCCGCCGTTGCTGGCCAGCACCAGTTGGCTCGCGGCGCCCCCGCCCGTCACCGTGAGCGGCGCCGAGTTCTCGATCACGGCCGCAGAGGCGCCCGACACGTCCGCCGTCCCGGAGACTCCGGACGGCACGATGACGTAGCCCGACCCCAAGTTGCCGCCCGCGCCATACACGGAGGCCTGCGTCGTGGAATACTGCCCGTCGATCATGCCCGCCAGCGCCTCGCCGCCCAGCAGGGCGCGGTCGTTCGCATCGAACTGCAGGCTGACCACGGCGTGGTCGCTGCCTCCGGTGACTGTCAGCGGACTTCCGGCCATCGTGCGCCCCGCGGGTCAGAAAATGTCTGATTGATTCGCAACCGCGATAACATGGAGAAAACTTCAGCACAAGCTGAGGTTGCAATTATCTTTTGATGTGGAAGCGCCTTGAAATAGGTGCAACGTCGCCTCCGAAGCGTGCACTGTTGCTAAAGAATAATACCAGCGGTAAAGTTCTTGCCCCAGACCGCCACCCATGCGGGATATGCTCGATGATCCGAGCGTGCATCCTTCCAGCCCTGCCCAGGCTCCTCGCTCCCAGGCGCCCTTTCCCGAGGCTTCGCCCGCTTCTGCCCGGGAGCGTGTGGGTCGTTGACGGCGCTCCCTGCTCCCGTCGCGGCGCGGTGCCACGATGATGGACAACGAGCGGCCGGCTTCGCGGGATGGGCACAAGGCGGGCCCAGGATGGGCCGCTGCTCTGGCCTCGCCTTCCGGCGGCGACGCAGGGTCCGCCCTCCACCCCGACGAATCCCGCCGCGACGTCGCTCGCCACGACAGTCGCGACGCGGCGCCCCGCGATGCGACGGCACCGGAGCCGCCCAGGCGCGAGGCCACGGTCCGCACTGCCCTGGGCGGCTGGCAGCACCCCACCGTGTCGGCCAATCCTGCCGTGCCCGGGAACGCTCCGCCGGCGACGGCTGCGTATGCGCGCGGCCGCTCGACCCGGCCCGGGTGGACCGTCTGGTCGTCCCAACCGGTCCGCAGCGCGCCCGAGCTTGTCACGTCAGAGCTTGTCACGTCAGAGCTTGTCACGTCAGAGCTTGTCGCATCCGAGTCGGTCGCGTCCGGACCGGTCTCCGCCGACGGCGCGATCGAGGTCGACCCGGCCGCGCAGGAGATGCGCGCGACGGCGCCGTTCTTCGACCCGGACCACTACCTCGCCGGTTTCGCCGATCCGGCCGCCGCCCCCGCCAGGGCCGATGCGCTCGCACATTTCCTGCGCCGCGGCTGGCGCGAGGGCCGCAGCCCCGCGCTCTCCTTCGACACGCGCTTCTACCTGTCCGCCCACCCCGACGTCGCGCGGCAGGGCATCAACCCGCTATGGCACTACGCCGTGGCAGGCCGCGCCGAGGGCCGGCTGCCGGTCGACCCGCTGCGTCCGCCGTTCGGCTCGGCCCTGGAGCGCGCGCCGGCGGAGCTGGCCCGCATGGCGCCGTTCCTCGACCGCGCCCACTACCTGGCCACCTACCCCGACGTGCTGGCGAGCGGCGACGACCCGCTGATGCACTACTGCCGCTACGGCTGGCGCGAGGGCCGCAACCCGTCGCGCTCGTTCGACACCCGCTACTACCTGGAGACCAACCCGGAGGTGGCGGCGCGCGACATCAACCCGCTGTGGCACTACGCGGCGCTCGGCCATCGCGAGGGCCGCCACCCCGTCGACCGCACCGGCTTCCAGCGCTCGCTGCTCGGCGCGCTGCGCACCGCCGACGAGCGCACACGCGACTACGTCGGCGCGGACGCGCTGAGCGTGCTCGACCCCGCCGCCACGCTGGCGCTGCTGCGCGCGCGCCTGCTCCCCTCCTCCGCTTCGACGCCAACCTCGGCTCCAACCTCGACACCCGTCTCGACCCCCGCCTCGACCATGGCGTCCGCCCTGGTCCTGTCGGTCAGCCACGATCCCTACACGCGCGTGGTCGGCGGCACGCAGATCTTCATCGCCGACGAGGAGGCCCGCTTCCGGGCCGAGGGCGCGGTCTACCTGCACGTCTCGCCCGTGGTGCCCCGCCTGCGGCTGGCCAGTGCCGCCGACGGGCCGCTGTTCCTGCGCCTCACCCTGGACGGCACGGAGGTCGGCCACCTCGACGCGCCCGCCCTCGCCACCGCCCTGCGCACCCTGGACCCGGATCTGCCGCGGCAGCGCCTGCTGGTGCTGCACTGCCTGCTCGGCCATGCCTGCGCCGACATCCTGGCCCTGCACGACGCCCTGCGCCCCGCGCGCACCACGCTCTGGCTGCACGACTACTCGACGCTGTGCGAGGGCTTCAACCTGCTGCGCAACGACACGAGCTTCTGCGGGGCGCCGCCGCCCGACAGCCAGGGCTGCCGGGTCTGCATCCACGGCCCCGCCCGCGCTCAGCACCTCGCGCGGATGCAGGCGCTGTTCGTGGCGATCGCGCCCGACATCGTCGCCCCGTCGCGTGCGGCGCTGCGGGTCTGGCTGGACGGCCAGGCCAGCCTCGGCCGCAGCGCGGCGACCCGGAAGGCCCACGGCCACGCCGCCCCTCGCCTCGGCCAGGAGGGCGCCCTCGCGGCAGAGGCCGCGCCCATGCCAGCCGCCCTGCCGGCGCCGCCCACCCTGCCGGCGCGCTCCACGCGCGTGCACCCCCACGCCAGGATCGAGTTCGCGGCCACCCGCCGCAGCCTGGTGCCGCCCGAGCGGCGCGGCACCCCGGCCCACCCGGTGCGCGTCGCCTTCGTCGGCCATCCAGGCGCGCACAAGGGCTGGCCCGCCTTCCTGGCCCTGGTGCACGAGTGCGGCGGCGGCGCCTACCGCTTCTTCCACTTCTCCGACTCGCCGGCTCCGTCGCCGCCCGGGAGCCGCCTCGCCGGCCTTTGCCACGCCGACATCCACCATGTCGCAGTGCAGGTCGCGCCCGACCGCCGCGACGCCACCCGCGCCGCGCTGGAGGCGCACGCGATCGACCTCGTGCTGATGCCCGCGCCCTGGCCCGAGACCTTCTCCTACGTCGCCCACGAGGCCATCGCCTCCGGGGCGGACATCGTCACCCTGGCCGACAGCGGCAACATCGCCGCGGCGGTGCTCCGCTCCGGCCGCGGCGTGGTGCTCGACGACGCGTCCGCCTGCAGCGACTTCCTGGTCTCCGGCCGCGCCATCGAGTACGTCCGGCTCTGCACCGCGCAGGGCAACCAGGTCGGCCGCCTCGTGCATTGCGGCACCACCGCCACCTTGCCAGCCGACTCCCATGCGCCCGCGCGCCACGAGGCCGCCTGCCAGGAGGCAGGGGCGTGACGCACGGCAGGCAAGGCCGGGGGCTCCGCCCGGGGCCCGCCTTGAGAGTCCAGCCTTCAGGTCGTACCAACGGACCTTTGGAATGACCGGTGAAGCAAGCAAGGTTGAGGCTCTGCCTCAAACTCCGCCAAAGGCAGGCCTTTGGAATCCAATACTTAAGGTACGCCGGTCCAGGGGCGGCTCGCCCCTGGCGGGTCTGGGCGTAGCCTGCCAAAGGTTCCGACGGCCCTCTTGGGCCGTTGGAAGGGCAGGCGGAGGGGGAGCCCAGCCTTGCCTTCTGACAGGTCAAAGCCTAGGGCCGCTGGCATCAAGGGATCAAAAGGCCGCCGGCCCTTTGCGGGCCTGGGCAGGGCCCGGCGCCTGCCCGGCGCGCCGCCGCCAGGCCGCCCCGTGACCCGGACCTGCTGCTACACCAGCTTCACCTACGCCTACCTGACGCGCGCCCGCGTGCTGTGCGACAGCCTGCGCCGCGCCCACCCGGGCTGGCCGATCCATGCCGTGGTGGTCGACGAGCCCCCGCCCGGCGTCGATCCCGCAGCAGCCCTCGCCTGCTTCGACGGCGTGATCGCGCTCGCCGATCTGGGCATCCCCAGGCTGCGCGCCTGGCTGTTCAAGCACGACGTCGTGGAGGCCTGCACCGCGGTGAAGGGCCACGCCCTGCTCCACCTGCAGGAGCGCTACGACAAGGTGGTGTATTTCGACCCGGACATCGCGCTGTTCCACCCGCTCGACGACCTCGACGGGTTGCTGGACGCGCACTCCATCGTGCTCACCCCGCATCAGCTCGACGCCAACGAGGCCCCGGTCGCCATCGCCGACAACGAGTTGACCTCCCTGCGCTACGGCGTGTTCAACCTCGGCTTCCTCGCGGTGCGCAGCGACCCGGAAGGCCGCCGCTTCGCCCGCTGGTGGGCCGCCCAGCTGCACCGCGCCTGCTACGACGAGGTGGAGAGCGGCATCTTCACCGACCAGAAGTACTGCGACCTCGTGCCCGCCCTGTTCGAGCGCGTCCACGTCCACCGCGACCCGGGCTGCAACGTCGCAAGCTGGAACCTCAGCCGCCGCACCCTGAAGATCGGCCGCGACGGCGCCATCACCGCCAACAACGTGGCGCTGAAGTTCTACCACTTCACCAAGATTGGCACCGCCGGCGACGTGATGGTGCGGCGCTACGCCGGCGCCAACCTCGCCGCCTTCGAGATCTGGGAATGGTATCGCCGCCAGATCGCAGTCACGTCGAACGCGCCCGGACCCGCCACGCCCTGGCACTACGGCCAGTTCAGCGATGGCTGCGCGATCCCCAGGCTGATGCGACTGCTGTACCGCGGCCGCACCGACCTGCTCGCCGCCTTCGACAACCCCTTCCGCACGGGGCCGGGCAGCTACGTCGACTGGGTCCGCTCGGAGCACCCGGACCTGCTCTCGCCCTTGTCGGCCGCCTGAGAAGCCGGCAGCGCCGAGGCCCTTGCCTCAGGCGTGGCCTCGGATTCCACCAGAAGCTCGCCGTTCAAGGCTCCTGCTTCGGTGGCGCCAACGGCCTTCTGAAGTGACCGAACAGGCAGGCAAGGTTGAGGCTCCGCCTCAAACTCCGCCAGGGGGAGCCCCCCTGGACCGGCCTTGCTTAAGGTGCGCCGGGTCCAGGGGCGGCTCGCCCCCGC
>CAXSES010000140.1:3839-7633 GCA_964236225.1 uncultured Acetobacteraceae bacterium | reverse complement strand
GGAGCGGAGGAACACCAGAGTAGCGCCGCGCGCCCGGCGTGCCGCGCGGTTGGCGCGCGCCGCCGGGCCGCCGGTGTCGACGCAGTGGGTCGCGCCGGCGAGTGCGGCGAACGCGGCGCTGTGCGGGCCGCGCCCGTCGTCGGCCAGGACAAGCTCCGCCCGGTGGTGGCCCAGCAGCATCGCGCAGGCCCGCACGCCGGCAGGTCCCCAACGGCTGCCGGCCACGTCGAGCACCAGGCTCAGCGCGGGATCGGCAACGCGGGCCAGGGCAGGAGGCAGGTGCCGCATGGGGGCGACGCCGACGCAGGGACGAGGACCCAGCGCGGCGCCCAGCGCCGCCAGAGGATCGCAGGGGTCCGGGCTCCGGCCAAGCCGGTCGTGCAGCGCGGCGAGCCGGTCCGACAGCGAGTCGGCCTGCGCGCGCCAGGCATCGAGGTCGGCCGGGTCGTCCAGCAGGATGCGGCCGAACACCGCGCCGCTGGCCAGCTCGCGCGCCTCGATCCGCGTGGCCGGCGGCATCGGCGAGGGCAGCGGCAGGGAGAAGCCGTGGTAGCCGTCGCGCACCCCCTCGCGCACCAGGTCCAGACGCAGCCGGGCGGCCACCGCGGCAGCGACCACGACGCCGTCCAGCAGCAGCGCCACGCGCAGCCGCTCGCGCGGGCGCTCGGGCGACCAGCACCAGCCGGTGGCCATCCCGCCGTCGCGCTGCAGGTCGCCGAGGAGGGGACGATCGACCGCTTTCGGGGGCGAAAGGTCGAGCAGGCAAGGTTGAGGCTCTGCCTCAAACTCCGCCAAAGGCTGGCCTTTGGAGTCCATTGCTCAGGGAGGAGATCTCCGAAGCCTCCCTTGCCTGAAGAGGGGGGCTTGGCAGGTCCGGGCGGGGCCGAGCCTTGCCTGCCTCTTGACGGGTCGAAATCCGGGGTCGCCGGCATGAGGGCGGCACACGCCCCGGGTGCGCGCGCCCGCGCGGCGCCTGGTCGCCGGGCGTCACGGGGCGACTCCTATGGGCAATCCAAGCGAGTCGAGGGCCAGGCGAAGCCCCTGCGCCGGATCGGACTCGGCGACCTCCTGCGCCGGGCGGCGCACCTGGCGCCGGGCCGTCGCGTCCTGGGTGGCGGTCCGGCCGGCCTTGGCAGGGCCGGCACGTTGGGCACGGGTCGGACGGTCCATGCGCAGGCCAGCGGCCCCCGCCCGGGTGCGGGCGAGCACGTGGTCGCAGGCCGCCGCCGCGGCAAGCAGCACCGTCCGGGCCGGTCCTGGCGACCGATCGGCGGCAAGGCGGTCGGACGCGGCGTCAAGCCGCAGCACCAGCTTCGCGCAGGGCGCCAGGGCGCGGAGGCGCTCCGGCGGCAGGGCCGCCACGGCGGTCGGCGTGGCCAGGATCAGGTCGTGGCCCGGGTCGGCCGAGAGCGCCGCGGACACTGAGTGCTGGAACGGCGCGCGCAGCACCGTGACGCCGATCCGGCGCAGCGCCGCATCGTCGGGCTGCGCGCCGTCCAGCGCGTCGATCGTGGCGGCGGCGACCTCGTAGCCGAACGCCAGCAGCGCCGACGCGATCGCCACCGTCCCCCTCTCCCGCGTCTCCCTCTCCCGCGTCTCCCTGACCATCGTCGGCGTGTCCTGCGCGAGGCGGGCGGCGTCCGGGCCGGCGGGCGACGCGAGGCCGGGAGCGTCCGCGGCCTGCACGCGAGCGGGCGCGTCCAGCAGCAGAGCCCGACCCACGGGACGCGGCCAGCGCGGACGCGACAGGGTGGGCCAGCGCTCCGCGAGGAGTAAGGCCGCGTCGGGATCGAGCCGGCGCGCGGCCTCGACCTGCCCCGCCGCGTCGTGCCAGCCCAGCGTGACGCCCTGGCAGAGCACCGTGCGGCCTGCCTCCCAGGCGCGGAAGCACAGGTCGACGCAGGCCGCGCCGGCATCGGCGAACCCGGGGTCGAAGCCGCCAAGCGCCGCGAACACGTCGCCGCGCACCACGGCGGCGAACTCGCGCACCGCCGCCACCGGCGCCAGCCTGTCGCAATGCGGCGCGGATTCATGCTCGGCATGGGCGAAGTCGGCGAGCCGGCCGAGTGCGTCGGGCAGCAGGCCGGCGGCCTGGATCGTGCCGTCCGGCCGCACCAGCCTGGCGCCGAGCACCGCGCAGTCCGGCCTGCGCGCGAAGGTGTCGAGCGAGTGCGCCAGCCAGTCCGGGGTCGCGCCTGCGCCTGCGCACAGGAACGCGGCGTAGGGCCGGCGGGCGGCGAGCACCGCGCGGTTGCGCGCCTCGGCCAGCGACTGGCCCGGCTGCAGCCGCCAGGTGCGCAGGTTCTGCACCAGGCTCGGCAGCAGGCACGCCGCCTCCGTGCGGCCGTCGTCGATCAGCACCACCTCCGCCACCTCGTCCAGCCCGGCGCGATGCAGCGCGTGCAGGCAGGCGTGGATCTGCGCGGCGCTTCCCACGGCATCCACGCACAGCGTCACCGCAGGGTCGGCGGCGAGCGCAAGGCTGAACGGGGCGAGCGTGGCCGCTGTGCTGTCCAGCAGGCCGGCGAGGCTGGGCACCAGGGCGAACGGCACCGCGTCGGGCGGGGTCTCGGCGAGCCGCGCGAAGAACGCGCCCACCGTGGCGAGCATGCCGCGCGTCGCCGCCTGCTCCTGGCCAGCGCGCGCCTCCGCGTCGCCGAGGCGGGCGGCGAGCAGGCGGACCTGGCGCTCGACCTCGCGCAGCCGTTCCTCGACCGGCAGCACCGCCTGGCGCCGGAACACCGCGGAGGCCTGCAGCGCCGCGCCTGTGTCAGCGTCGGCCACGCCGATCCGGGCCAGCGAGCGGCCGGCCACGATCCCCCAGGGCAGCAGGAAGGAGAAGGCGTGCGCGCCGTCGCCGATGCCCGCGTCGCGCAGGTCGCCGCGGAAGCCGTCGGCGACCGCGGTGCCGACCGGCTCGCCGTCCACGCGCACCTCCAGCCGCACCCGGCGCTCCGGCCGCGCCGGGTCCCAGCACCAGCCGCTGACCAGGCCCTCCTCGCCGACACGGTCGAGATAGGCGCGCAGCGCGGGGCCGGCGGCGGTCCGCGACGCCGGGTAGCTGAACAGCACGGGAGCGCCGACGAAGCGCGCGGTGTCGATGTCCTGCAGCCGGATCGCGACGGCGCCGGCCTCGGCGGGGAACAGGTCGCGCGGGATGCGGGTGCGGAAGGCGTGGCGGCCGTCGCCGACGCCGGCGGCGACCAGGGCGTCGAGCGGCTGGTCGCACAGCGCGGTGGCGACGCGCTCGTTGTTGGCGAGCAGCGCCACGGCGCGGCGCCGCGCCGGCTGCGCGGGGTTCCAGCACCAGCCGCTCGCGGTGCCGTCGGGCAGCACGGGGTCGAGAAGGCCCACGGCCGGAGCGGTGGGGCTGGCAGGGCCGGCGCTCGCAGCGGCCGCAGCGGTGGCCATGGGCGGGCCGGAAGCCGGCAGGCCGCTCACCGCGTGGCCAGGAAGATCATGTTGAACGGACCCAGGTAGCCCAGCTCCTCGGACCAGTAGCAATGCGCCGCGCAGTCGACGAAGCCGGCCCCGCGCACCCTCTCCAGGATGTCCCAGCCGATCCTGTGCACCGGCTCGGCGGAGAACGCGGGCAGCACGCCCGAGCGACGCGGCAGGCGCGCAAGGTCGGACGCCGTGGCGTCGGCATCGGCGTGGAACGGCACGGTGAACAGCAGCGCCCCGCCCGGGCAGAGCACGCGCGCGGCCTCGCCAAGCGCGGCGTCGAGCGCCGGCACATGATGCAGGTGGTCCGGGCACAGCAGCATGTGCAGCGCCGCGTCGGGCGCCGGGAG
>CAXSES010000140.1:0-3739 GCA_964236225.1 uncultured Acetobacteraceae bacterium | reverse complement strand
CGGGCGGCACCGGGAGAGGCGGCGCCACGACGGGGCGCGCGATCGCGGCGCGCACCCCTACCCGTTCTCGGCCAGCGTCAGGGTGCGGAAGCAGAAGCCCAGCTCGCGGCTGTCGGTGCCCTGGCCCAGCTCGGCCGGGCGCACGCTGTGCGGCAGGTGCCACACGCAGCGCGCCACCGCGGCGCCGTCGCGCTCGAACATCTGCTCCGGCTCGATCGTGGCGGACAGGCGGTAGGTGCGCGGCTCGGCCAGGCGCCAGAAGCCGACGCGGAAGCCGTTGAGGTAGAGCGCGACATCCTGGCGGGCGCAGCCCTGCGCGAGGAACGGCTCGCCCTCGAAGGTCAGGGTGCACGGCGCGCGGGGCCGGCCGGTGCGCAGGCGCAGCACCGCCTCGGGACCGTCGTTCCAGACATGGCCCTCCTCGGGCGCCGCCCAGCCGGACAGCAGCCCGTGGCGGCCCAGGTCGCCCTCGCCGAACAGCCGGCCGACGCCCAGCTCGCATGTCATCTCGTCGATCGTCTGAAGCATGACGCCCTTCCTTCCCTTGTTCCGTGGTTTTGTCGGCCTGGCCCCGGCGGGCGCGGAACCGCCTGGACTGTGCCCGCCTGGACTGTGCCCGCCTGGATTGCGAATGTTGCGCACGCGAATCCCTGTCTTCGGTGGCGAATGGCGACCTGCGCCGCGCGGCCGGGCCGGGCCGCCGCATCCCGGCCGGACAAGCCGGGCCGCGGCGCCCGGCGCAATCGGGAAGGCCGCGTGTCCAGGCTCTGCGAGAGGCGGCGCGGATCGGCGGCCGCGCCGCGATCCCTGGCCGACACCCGATCCCTGCCCGATACCGGCAGGCAATCACCATGCCGCATCGCGTGCGGCCTCGCCCGCCAGGCCGCGGCGCCGGGCGTGCCCGAGCCGGACCGCGTCGGCGAGGATGCGACGGCCGCCGGCCACTGAGAACCCCTGGCGCACGATGTCCTGCCCGGAGCCAGACAGCCGGGTCCATTCCGCCTCGTCGCCGTAGAGCGCCAGGGTGCGTCGGGCGAACTCCTCGTCGGAGCGCGCGACCACGACGTGGCGGCCCTCCTCCAGCCCCGCGCCTTCCACGCCGATCGGGCTGGAGACCACCGGCACGCCGTGCGACAGCGCGGACATCACCTTGCCCTTCACCCCGGCGCCGACGCGCAGCGGGCAGACGAACACGCGCGCGCGGTCGAACAGGTCGCGCAGGTCGTCCACCGGGCCCAGGATCTCGACGCCCTCGCCGGCCAGCGCCAGCACCTCGGGGCCGGGGTTGGCGCCGGCCACGAGGAAGCGGACCTGCGGGTCCGAGGCGCGGATCAGCGGCAGGATGTCGGCCGTGAAATGGCGAACCGCATCGACGTTGGGCGGGTGGCGGTAGCCGCCAAGGAAGCACACGTCGCGCCGCGCGGCGAACGGGACCGCGGTGCCGGCGAACTCCACCATCAGCGGCCAGACGACCACCGGGGCGGCGGGCGCCGCCTCGTGCAGGATCGCGGCCTCCACCGGGGAGTGCGTGATGGTGCAGTCCGCCGCCGCGACCATCGCCAGCTCGCGCCCGCGGATGATCTCCGCCTCGCGCAGCCCCGCCTCGTCGCCGTCGCGCTCCGCCTCGCGCCGGCGGCGCAGGAAGTGCAGGTCGGCGACGTGGAACAGCAGGCAGGCCTGCGGCGCGTGGGCGCGGACCAGCTCCGCCACGCGCTCCATCATCCCCATGCGGTACACGAGGACGACGTCGAACTGCGCGCCGTAGCGCCGGATGTAGGGGCCGAAGCCCAAATCGTAGGGTGCGTAGGCGCACTCCACGCCGCCTGCCAGCAGCGCCGTGGTGTGCTCCGGCTGGAACAGCCAGTTGTCCTCGGCGACGAAATGCGCCTTGTGGCCGGCCTCGCGGCACACCTGCAGCGCCAGCACGGTCTGCACCGAGCCCGCGTCCTGCTTCGGCGTCGGGGCGGACACGTCCACCACCAGGATGCGACGGCGCACCGCGCGCTCGCGCTCCAGGTAGGGCGCCTCGGCGTTGCGGCGGTGCGTCTCCAGCCGCTCGCGCCAGCGCAAGTAGAGCCGGTGGTTGTTGACGACCTGGTGCGACTTTACGCCGCGCGCGGTGTCGGTGCCCGACGTCTTGCCCTCGTAGTGCACCACGCGGCTCTGCGGCTGCATCCAGACCTCGCGGCCGGCGGCCGCGACGCGCAGGCAGAGGTCGGCGTCCTCGCAGTACGCCGGGGCGTAATGCGGGTCGAAGCCGCCCATCTCGCGCCACAGCGAGGCGGGCAGGGCGATCGAGCACCCCGACACGTAGTCCACCTGTCGCGCGTGGGCGTATTGCGGGCGGTTCGGGTCGTCGTTGCGGCCGTAGTTCCAGCAGGAGCCGTCGCGCCAGACGATGCCGCCGGCCTCCTGCAGGCTGCCGTCCGGGTAGCACATCTTCGAGCCGACCAGGCCGGCCCCGGGGAACGCGGCGAAGCTGTCGAGCAGCGCGTCGAGCCAGCCATCCACGACGCGGGTGTCGTTGTTGAGCATCAGCACGAAGCGGCCACGCGCCAGGGCCGCGCCGTCGTTGCAGCTCGCGATGAAGCCGCCGTTGACCCCCTGGCGCACGATGCGCAGGCCGGCGACCAGAGGCAGCATCTCGCCGGAGCGGTCGGGCGAGCGGTCGTCGACCACGATGATCTCGACGCTGTGGCGCGAGCGGTGCGACAGCAGGCTGTCGAGGCAGTTCAGGGTGGTGCCGAGCTGGCCGTACACCGGGATGACGATGGAGACGTCGGGCGCGGCGCCGGCGTCGGGAGGCACCAGCCGCAGCCGCCGCCCGGGGGCGTTCAGCGCGGCCACGGCGCCGTCGAGGTCGGGCTCGGGCGCCTCCAGGCCGAAGCGGGCGAGGAACAGCGCGCCGCGGCGGCCCTCGATCACCACGGCGTCGTCCACCCTGCGCTCGTAGCGCCCCAGCGCATCCTCGTGCAGGCCCGGCTGCTCGGCCAGCGGCCAGGGATGGCGGGTGCGCGGCACCTCGAACCCGGCGCCATCCCTGGTCGCGGTGACGGCGGCGCCGTCCAGCTCGCGCCTGAGACGGCCCAGCTCGCAGCGCAGCGCCATTGTGCGATCCTCGACGTCGAGCAGACGATGGCCGAGCGCCGTGGCCCGCGCCGCCACGTCGCCCTGCATGTCCGACGCCCGATCCTGCGCCCGGTCCGCAGCCGCGCCGGGCGCAGGGTCCATCGCGGCCACCCAGACGGGATCAAGGCGCAGCGCGGGCCAGGGCCGGGCACCGTCGGCGGGCTTCGCGGTCGTGTCGCTCGACTCCAGGGACGGCCTCCTGTGGCGGCGTGCGGGCGGCAACCGGATGCGACCGGCGCCCGCGTGATCGCTGGCCAGGTCGCTCACGGTTGCATCCTTGTTAAGCATTTCATGCTTGGGTTGATCTGCTGCCGAATGATACACGCCGGATCGCCCTCACGTCGAGCCGGTTCTGTGACCTTGCCCACCCTGCCCGCCGCGTGGCAGGCAGCCCCACCCTTCAGGCATGGGCCGGGGATCGGTGTTCCCCACACCAGCCGCGGACGGTGAGCCAAGCCAGGAAAGCAAGGCCGAGGCCCTGCCTCGAACTCCGCCAAAGGCCGGGCCTTTGGATCGTCTTGCTGAAGTAAATCGGTGTCCAGAGGCCTTGGCCTTTGGCGGGTCTGGGCGGAGCTGCCCGAAGGTTCCGATGGCCCGCTTGGGCCATTGG